>JBJTHA010000200.1:0-9895 GCA_046094265.1 Cytophagales bacterium | reverse complement strand
GAGATAAAAGCCCCGATGGGTAAGCCTCCGCCAAATGCTTTTGCGATGGTAAGAATATCGGGCACTACTTCGAAATGCTCAAAGGCAAACAGCTTACCCGTGCGGCCCATGCCACACTGTATCTCATCAAAAATCAGCAACGCACCAACCTCATTGCATCTCTTTCTTACTGCTTGTAAATATTTTTTAGTCGGCACGCGCACGCCTGCATCACCTTGTACTGTTTCCATGATCACGCACGCGGTTCGTTCGGTGATGTCGACCAAATCTTCTTGTTGGTTGAAATGAATAAATCGAACATCGGGCAGTAAAGGTCTGAAGGCTCGTTTCTTCACTTCATTTCCTGAAACGCTTAGTGACCCATGCGTGCTGCCATGGTAGGATTTTTTGCATGAAATGATTTCGGTTCGGCCCGTTACGCGCTTGGCCAATTTCAGTGCGGCTTCATTTGCTTCAGTACCGGAGTTTACAAAGTAACTGCAATTCAATTGGGGTGGCAGTAAGCTGGCCAACTTCGCAGCCAACTGGTTGGGTGTAGATTGAATATACTCTCCATACACCATCACGTGCAGGTGTTTATCTAGTTGTGCTTTGATGGCCTCTACTACTTTGGGATGTCGATGCCCCACATTGCTCACGGCAATGCCGGAGATCATGTCCATATACGTTTTGCCATCGGGGCTATACAGGTAAACACCTTCAGCACGATCTACCGATAGTAGGAAAGGGTAGGGCGAAGTGGGTGCAAGCTGTTTTAGAAAAACTTCCTGTGAGGTCATCAGGTAAAGTTACCCCAGAATTTTGGCACTAAAAAAAGAAAGCCCCGACACATTGCTGTGCCGAGGCCTTACCAAACACCCTGCTATAAATATCATTAATCTACCCTTCCGATCAAAATTTTATTTTTACTAGCGGTAATTTTTTTTGCTTTGCGCACAAAAACAGGTGTATCTACTGCCGCTTGTGGATTGAATTTATGTTTTGGTTTTAGGAAGCTAGGCAAGGGTTCGTTGGGTTGTTTTTGGGCATGGAGGGAACTGGAAATTGCCACTCCGGCTAAAATGACCACTATCAGCACCATTAGCTGCCTAAGTCTACTTTCTACATTTGAATTTGGCAATCTCTTTTGCGTGTGCATAGGTTGTAAAAACAACACCGCAAAAGTGTTAGGTTTACACCAAACGTCAGCAAAAAAAAAAGCCTAAAAGGTACCCTCGTATCTTTATCTTAAAAGGGGTTGAGTAAACGCCAAAAGTGGCTGTTTACGACTAGAGTGCTAAAAATAGTGGACTGGCAACTCAACTGTTTTCGATTTTTAGGAAATCGATAACTTCTTTTCTTACATCCATTTCCGTTAGGCGAGTCGCGTCAGCCGTGGTGATTGACTTGAATAAATCTGCCACTATCGACTTTTTGAAGCCTAAACGTTCGGCAAAAATGGTGGCTACTTCCAACTCTTCGTCTTCTACTACATGGTCAAGTTGAATCATGTATACCAAATGATAGACCCACTCTAACCTTTCCACCTCATCTAATTGTGATACAAATTTTTGAGGCGATAAGTTGCGGCCAATTCGCTCTAAGTCTGCCTTGCTAATACCCAGTTGAATGCCCCACTTGAGCAAGCACCGAACATGGCGGCCGCAGATATTTTCCTGCTCAAAAAACATCGAAAGCACGTTAAAATAGCTCTTCTTGATCAGGTCTTTTTCTTCCATTTGTACGAAGGTAATAAGTTTGCTGGTGTTTCGACTGACAACCTCAGTTTTTCATAAGTGTTTTGGTGTTGATAACACAGGTAAAAATAGCTAAACAAAAAGCCCCACCAGTAACAGTAGGGCTTTATGAAAAAGCTTGGTTTTCAATTACAGTTTTGCCATTACTTGCACCAAGTCGATAAGCTTGTTGGAGTAGCCCCACTCGTTGTCGTACCAGCTTACTACTTTTACAAACTTGTCGTTGAGAGCAATACCTGCTTTAGCATCAAAAATGGAGGTGCGTGCATCGCCTAGAAAATCTTGCGATACCACATCTTCTTCCGTATAGCCCAAAATACCTTTCAACTCCCCTTCGCTCGCTTCCTTCATGGCGGTCTTCACTTGCTCGTAAGAGGCAGGCTTATCCAAACGTACCGTCAAATCCACTACCGATACATCGGCTACCGGCACTCGAAATGACATACCCGTTAACTTACCTTTTAGTTCGGGCAACACCAAACCTACAGCTTTCGCGGCTCCGGTGGACGAGGGGATAATGTTTTGGTATGCCCCGCGGCCACCTCGCCAATCTTTAGCCGAGGGGCCATCTACCGTTTTTTGCGTAGCTGTTACTGCATGCACGGTACTCATCAATCCTTCAACAATACCAAAATTATCGTTCAATACTTTTGCGATGGGAGCTAGGCAGTTGGTGGTGCAAGATGCGTTTGAAACGATAGTATGCTCATGTGTAAGTTTCTTGTGGTTTACGCCCATCACAAATGTAGGTGTATCGTCTTTGGCCGGAGCCGACATCACCACTTTTTTTGCTCCCGCGGTAATGTGTTTTTGGCAGTCGGCAATCGTTAAGAACAAACCCGTTGATTCTACAACAATCTCGGCACTCACTTCATTCCACTTTAAGTTGGCCGGATCTTTCTCGGCTGTTACGCGGATGGTCTTTCCGTTTACCACCAAGTTCTTATCTTTCACCTCCACCGTACCTTTGAAGGGTCCGTGCGTGGAATCGTACTTTAGCATGTAGGCCATATAATCGGGATCAACTAAGTCGTTGATACCTACAATTTCTACGTCAGGTCGTTGAATGGCAGCGCGAAAGGCCAAACGGCCGATTCGGCCAAAACCATTGATTCCTATTTTTGTCATGGTATGATTTTTAAAATTTGTTGGCCAAAAATAGACCACAAAGTGCCCAAAAACAACGAAATGAGGGGTTAAATGGAGGGATATCCCGAACTTTTTTATGGGCAACGTTTGCAATTCAGGCGACTGGATTTATCTTTGCGCCTCTTTATCAGGAATGGCCCGTTCGTCTAGGGGTTAGGACATCAGATTTTCATTCTGGTAACAGGGGTTCGATTCCCCTACGGGCTACTAAAAAAACATGTAAGTCGCTGTTAAACCAGCGACTTCATTTTTTCGCCTTCCGTTATACTTATTTAGCAGGAACTAAGGTTTGATAATTAGCGTACCCGGAATCTATTCTCCGGCAATCCATATTTAATTCCCGTATTCTCCCGAACTTTGTCTTGTTAATGGATTTTCAACTCAAATGGCATTCTGGCTTGGGTACCCTGGTACGATTTCACTTTTTTGATTTGCTCAATCATTGGATAGTTTTCACCCAGTTCCTGGCGCAGCATTTTGGTTTTGGCATTCTCTTCGAGGTCGCTCAGCCATTGCTCGAAAAATGTCTTTTGTTTTGGATAATATTTAATTCGATAGTTCGTACCAATGCCGGCTTTTTCAGCGGCAATCTTCACGGCATCGTCAAAGCCACCTAACTCATCTACTAAGCCGCGCTCTTTGCCTTGGGTACCCGTCCATACGCGGCCAGAGGCCACCTTGCGTAAATCTGCTACGTTCATTTTTCTACCGACAGCAGCCTTGCTGGTAAACGTGTCATAAATGGTGTCAGTGCGTTTTTGCCAAATGCGTTTTTCTTGTTCGGTTAAAGGTCGTGTTACGGTTACCAATTCGCCTACGTCTCCTGTTTTTACTTCATCGAATGTAATACCGATTTTATTTCCCAAAAAACTGCTCATGTCAAACAGTACGCTAAACACACCAATCGAACCGGTGATCGTATTCGGCTGTGCCACAATTGTATTCGCCCCCATCGCTAAATAATATCCGCCAGATGCAGCATAATCACCCATTGATGCGATGACAGGTTTTTCTTTTGCGGCCAGCGTAACCTCGCGCCACATCACATCCGAGGCCAGCGCACTACCGCCAGGAGAATTGATACGCAACACCATTGCCTTTACCTTTTTACTGCTACGGGCTTTGCGGAGTTCTTTGGCAAATGTGGTCGAGCCAATGGTGCCTGGGTCAGCTTTGCCTGGCATAATGTCACCCTCTGCCACAATTACGGCAATTTCATTTTCAGATGTTTTGTAACCGCTTACCGTTTTTTCATACTTGTTGTATTTCACAAAGTCGATGTCGCTTTCATCGTCTACGCCCAATCTGTTTCCTAATTCGGCCAGTACTTGATCGAAATACACCAGAGAATCTACCAGTTTCAATTGTAAGGCTTCCGATAGGGTGGAGGCCAACATCTTATCCGAAATCTCTTTGAGTTTGCTGCCCTCAATGTTTCGACTTGCCGCTACTTCTTTAATCATTTCGTTATTGATGCCCTCAATCAATTCGTTTAATTGCAACCGATTTGCATCACTCATCTTATCAAGCATGAAAGGTTCCACAGCACTTTTAAAGTCGCCCACGCGAAAGATTTCCGGTTTAATTTCCAGTTTGTCGAATAGCTTTTTAAAGAACGAAACTTCTACCGCAAGCCCATTGAATTCCAAATCACCTTCAGGATTCAGGTACACCTTATCCGCAGCCGAAGCGATGTAGTAGGCTGTTTCCGTCATCACTTCGCTGTAGGCAACTACCCATTTGCCTGATTTGCGGAAACTTAGCAACGACTCGCGTATCTCTTTGGCAGTGGCAAAACCATTCATGAACATTGAGATGTCGAGATAGATACCTGCAATTTTTGGATCCCCTGCGGCAGCCTGCATTACATGCTTGAAGCGGAGCAATCCAATGGTAGGATCACTGACACCGAGCAGAGGCAAGCCTTCTAGTGGGTTTTCAATTTCCGCTTCTGTTATGGGTACGTCTAGCTTCAAATGCAGCACCGAGTTATCGTTAATGGCTACTTTGTTGTTGTTTCCCCCATCTGAGATAGCAGTACCAATTAAGCCTGCGAGTAAAAAGAAAAGCAAGAAGAAAGCAACGATAAACGCGACCAAAGAGCCCAAGCAAGAAGCAAGAAACGATTTAAAAAAATTCATGGTAGAAATTTGAAGCTATAAAAATACTCAAACGATTTTATATTCAGCCATTTAGATTTAGCTTGTAACGATAAAATGGAACCAAACGTTTTTCTTTTGTTGGGTGCTAATTTGGGCGATCGCGCTGAGCAGTTGCAAAAGGCTGCCGCGGAGATTGATAACAGCGTGGGGACGGTGTTGCAAAAGAGTTCGATGTACCAGACCGCGGCCTGGGGAAAACAGTCTCAGCGGGACTTTTACAATCAAGTGTTGCACATCCGAACTTCACTGACTGCCGAAGCGGTTCTAGAAAAAATCTTGTTAATAGAGCAAAAATTGGGACGGCAGCGAAATGAAAAATGGGGAACGCGCACCATCGATATCGATATTCTTTATTTCGGGAGTACCGTGGTCAACCATCCCCAACTAATTATTCCACATCCGGCAATTGCCACACGAAGATTTACACTCGTGCCGTTGGCAGAGATATCGCCTTTGTTTATGCATCCGGTTTTGCAACTAACAAATGCAGTACTTTTGCAACAATGCGATGATCCCTTGGGAGTGGAACGACTTTCCTAACTGAACAAACTAAAGGCTGCCTGCTTCCACTTGCGGTGCAATTTTCTTCACTAATCCTTGTAGCACTTTACCGGGTCCGCACTCAATAAAAGAATTAGCTCCATCCCTTACCATGTTTTCGACTGACTGTGTCCAGCGAACGGGTGCCGTTAATTGACGGATCAAATTCTTTTTGATGATTGCGGTATCGGTGGAGGGCATGCCGTTTACGTTTTGATACACGGGACAGGTAGGAAGGCGAAAAATAGTTGACTCGATAGTGGCCGCCAGTTCTTCGCGAGCTGGCTCCATCAATGGGGAGTGAAATGCTCCGCCCACTTGCAACGGCATGGCGCGCTTCGCACCTGCTGCTTTCAATTTTTCACATGCAATTTCTATTCCCTTCAACGAGCCGGATATAACCAATTGTCCGGGGCAATTGTAGTTGGCGGCTACCACTATTTCCTCTTTAATGGATGCGCAAACTTCTTCCACCACTTTGTCATCAAGGCCTAAAATGGCGGCCATGGTTGAAGGATTGATTTCGCATGCCCGCTGCATGGCCAACGCCCGTTTCGAAACCAAACGCAGCGCATCTTCGAAAGACAAAGTTTTATTTGCTACCAAAGACGAGAACTCGCCAAGCGAATGGCCGGCCACCATGCCGGGTTGCTGCGCCTCTTGCGACAGCGCTATAGCAACTGAATGGATGAATACGGCTGGCTGTGTCACCATTGTTTGTTTGAGTTCGTCAGCATTTCCACTAAACATAATTTTGGTGATATTGAAACCCAGAATGTCGTTAGCAGCATCAAACAGTTGTCTTGACTTGGGATTGGCATCATAAATATCTTTGCCCATGCCGGTGAATTGAGCGCCTTGACCGGGAAACACAAATGCTTTCATCAGTTTATAGTTACTGTCATTCGAAAAAATCAGGCGGAAACACCAAGTATTGCTCGCCTTTTTTTGATGTTTGGGTTACGAACCGAAACATCACGGGTAAAAATACGAAGTTATCAGGTCGGCACCTTGCTAGTTGTTTTCTTTTTTCTCCGATCAGACCATTATCGACACCATCATATTATTCAGGGACAATGCGCTATAAAAGAAAGAGAACCAGAGGTGGCCAAAACAGTGAACCGTAACTATGCAATAGAAAATCCATAAATAATTTGATAAACGAAAATCAATATCTCAAGCTTAAAGTAAAACAACTCTTTTGGTGATCTTGCCCCTACCTGTCAACTGCAGCAGGTTGGCCAGATCGAGCGTTTTGGTAAACATTTCGATTTCACCGTTTGTCTTTTGGGGCCATTGATCGATCGGTTTATCCCAGTATAATTCTACTCCATTTTCATCCGGATCATTGAGGTAGATTGCTTCAGATACCCCATGATCGGATGCGCCTGTTAACGGGTATTGGTGGTCAAGTATTCGTTGTACGGCAATTGCAAGATCTTTACGTGTTGGGTACAGTATTGCCGTGTGAAACAACCCCGAGCTATGAATGGGTGCCGGTGTTGCATTTTTACTGTACCAAGTATTTAGGCCGATGTGATGGTGATACCCCCCAGCCGAAATGAAAGCTGCTTGATCACCGTAGGTAGTGGTCAACTCAAATCCCAGCAAGCCGCAATAAAAATCGAGGGCTCTTTGCAGATTCGAGACTTTAAGATGTACGTGGCCAATGCGCGTGGAGGCAGGTATTTTGTAATTCATTTACGCAAGGTAATGAAACCCGGCAGTGGGCGCAATGTCATCTTTATTTACTCACTCCGTAAACTTTGTGAAGGGTTTGTAGCGGCTGCCTTGAGTGCTTGTATGCTTACAATGGTTAGCGCGAATACTAAAGCAGCCAAACCCGATACCGCCAGTGCCCACCAGGGAAAATCAATTCGGTAGGCATATTTTTCTAAAAAGTTTTTCATAAACCACCAGGCAAAGGGTGAGGCAATTACAAAACCGATTGTAACGAGTATTGAAAACTCTTTAGCAATTAAGCCCACTAACGAAGTAACGGATGCGCCCATTACTTTTCTGATACCAATTTCTTTGGTGCGCTGTTCGGCAGTAAATGCGGCAAGACCAAACAACCCCAAGCCTGTGATGAAGATGGCCAGGAAAGCAAACAACTTGGCTAACGTACCAATGAGATTGATGGTGGAATATTTCTTTTCAAATTCTTGATCAACAAATGTGTACTCAAAAGGATAGGAGGGATTGAGTTTTTTAAGCACCGCTTCAATTTTTTTGATAGAAGCGTTCGTATCGGTTGTTTTTTCTATTCGTATGGTCATGTCGCTAGCCCAATTTTTATTGTAAACAACAAACATCGGTTTTACATTTTGAAAAGGTGAACCCATAACAACATTATTGACTATCCCTACAATTTTCGCTTTGCGGTTGCCCCAAAAAGAAATTTCTTGACCCACTATTTCTTTCATACCCATAATCTCTACGGCTGCTTGGTTGATAAGAACAGAAGCTGTATCGCGGTCATCAATAAAATCGCGCCCTTCCAATAATGTCATTCCCATTGTTTTTACATAATCCAACTCTGTAGCAACGGTGGTGAATAGTACTTTTTCACTCTCCGGCTTTCCGGGCCAGTCTATAAAATTATTGGAATAGATATTGGTGATAGGGCTGTTGGATTGTGTAACGGATACTACAGCCCCGGTATTGATCAGTTCTTGCCGGATGGTTTTAAAGTTTTTTTCAATTTCGCTGTTATAGGGTATTGTGATGAGGTTTTCACGTTCATATCCAACACTTCTTTGGCGTACATAACTGATTTGTTGTGTAATGACCAACGTGCCTACAATTAAAAAAGTAGAAAAGATAAACTGTATCACCACAAGCGTTTTTCTAGGAGTAGCCCCTTTTTTGGCGGTGTGCATTTTACTTTTCAATACTTCAACGGGGTTGAAGGCTGATAAGTACAACGCAGGATAACTGCCGCTGATGATCCCTGTAAGTAATATCAAACCGATACTGGCCAACCAAAAGGCTGGCGAGGAGAAATTGAGCGATAGCTGCTTGTCAGTAAAACTATTGTAGAACGGTAAGGCTAATTCAACAATGAAAATAGCTGCGATGAAGCCAATACTTGCAATCAAGATAGATTCTCCCAAAAATTGAATGATGAGCTCGCTTCTTCTGGAGCCTACACTTTTGCGCACCCCTACTTCGCGCGCCCTTCGCTCGCTGCGGGCTGTTGCCAAATTCATAAAATTGATGCAAGCGATGGTTAAAATAAAAATAGATATAATGGTAAAGCCTTTTACAGAATCAATCACCCCTCCTGAAATCTTTCCATTATCAAAATTGGACTCCAGCCGCCATTTTTCAAGTGGGTGTAAAAAGAAAGATCGGGGTACATCCGTTTGGCCTTTCTTCACCAGTAAATCTTTAATAGCTCCATTCACTTCATCAATGTCTTTTTCGTTTTGCAACTCAACAAATACCTGCCAAGAGTAGTCGCCCCACTCATTTTCATTCTTGGTAAACCAATCTCCAATTTTGATAATGGGTATGAGTGCTTCAATTTCGAAAGAAGAGTTTGATGGAACATCTGCTAAAATACCTGTGACTTTTAACTCTGACTGGTTTTCTAGCTTAACTGTTTTACCGATAGGATCTTCATTTCCAAAAAAACTCCGTGCGGTAGATTCTGTTAAAACAATGCTGCTGGCATCCGCCAATACTTGGTGAGCATTGCCTTTTAGAAGTGAAAATTGGAACATTTCCAAAAATTCTTTGCTCACATAGTAACTCTTTTTATTCATCCGCTTTTCGCCATAGCTGATCAAGCTTCGTCCTCCCCAATTTGTGATGCAGGTGTTTTTAATGCGATTGTCGGTGGTTTTCAACTCTTGGTAAGTTGGCAGCGGCACAGATTGGAATGTATTTACTTTTCCATCGTATGTAGCATTGATCCACACTTGACTTAGCCGGTTTTGGTTGCTATGAAATGAATCAAATGACACTTCATCAATAACCCAAAGCATAATAAGAATACTGCAAGCAATACCTACAGCCAGACCCGTGATGTTGATGACTGAATAGATTGAGTTACGGGTAATATTACGGAGCGCAATAAGCAGGTAGTTTTTGAACATAAACACTCAAGATATTTTTTATAAAGCTAATCAACATTAAAAATATAGGTTCATCTTTTTTATTTGGCGCCCTTTATGTTTCTAACGCAAAACACAAGGTAAATCATCAATATTTGTAATGCTAAAACCATTTGAAGCATAACAGATTGCGCAAAGCGATTTTCAACCGGAATTTTATCACATTTTGCAAGCCCGTGAACACAAC
>JBJTHA010000199.1:0-6268 GCA_046094265.1 Cytophagales bacterium | reverse complement strand
GATTTTAGCAATGCCAAAGATACGCTTGCCAATCACTTCTGTTTCTGCAGCTTCCACTATTACTTGACGGGCGATCAGTGGCTTTACATAATTGATGGTGAGGCTCGAAGTTGCCGTCAGTCCATCGGCATAGTGATAAATGCCCAACAGTCCAATTGCCAAATCGGCCATCAGTGCAATCACCGCCCCATTTACGGCATCCGTGCCAATGCCTCCCGTGTGTATGTCCATTACCTGATCGATATACACCCGTGGGCATTTCTGTTTCGACAAATCAACACGTATATGCATTTGCTTTAGCTGCACGGATTGATTGAAAACATCTTCGATTGTCTTCCAGTTGCCATCGGCAGCTACTTGACGAAATTGATGGAGTTGTGCGAGGTTCAACTTTCTTTGGATTTAGTTTGGCGTTTCTGATGAAAAGTTTAGCCAGTGGGGTGAATGTTGATTACTTTGTGCTGGCTGGTAACTTTCAGTTCCACTGGGCCTTGCTGTAGAACATTTGCTTTACTTCGTTCTCCAATGCCATTGCCTTGGGGAACAAAATTTGATTTTCGATGCGTGCATGTGTTTGCAGGCTTTTCTCAAAATTCACCAACTCCGTATAAATGACTTTAATGTGCAAAGGCGCATTAGAAGTGAGGTAATAGTCGTTTGTAATTTTCCGTATCCCCGTCATCTCATCGTCATGCGCTTCGTGCTCTATTGCGCAACGCTGCAACGATTGCTTTTCCATTAGCCGGTAAAGTTTACTTGGATGGTAATGCCCTTTTTGAGCGCGTTGCAATGTGTTGATGTATTTGAAAAGCGTATCTTCTTCCTGATAAATATGGTGTATAAAATCTTCGAAGAACAACGGGTACAGCACTTTTAAATCTTTTTCTACTTGCTGGTAATCAGCGTGTTCAGCTCTAAAATTCTCTACCAATTTGCCTACAAAAGGTAATTTATGTTTTACGTAGAAATAATGAGAGTGCTTCAAATATTCAACAATTAAATCGATGGGGTAAGAATAAAGCGGAATGCCTTCATCTTGAAAGTTGCCGCCAGGCGATTCTAGCTCTTTCACCAAGGGCGCTACCTTTAACCCGAGCTGCACGCAAGCTTCCTCCAAGGTTTGGTATGGGTAATCATAAAAACGTATGCCAAAATAGTAAAGCACTTGCGCGCGCGTATGGTCATCCGCTATCAGCTCTGTAATGCGTTTGTTCTTCAGCAAGGTTTTTTCCATCAACCTAGCAAAAGTAAAAATTGTGCACGATTTGAACAAAGCTCCACCAGAGACTTCCGTGCGCAGAGTAGAACAGTGAAAAATGACTTTTTTCCTCCATTTTTGTGATAACCTTGGGGTAAAACCTGCGTTAACGACTAGATTACAATTATATAAAGATGACTGAAAGCGAAAAAAAAAATTCAAACTACCAAATAAGTTTGCCGTTGGTTTTGTGTGTCGGCATTGCAGGCGGAGTTTTGTTGGGAGCGGGGCTTACCAATAAATCCAGCAGCAATGAAGTGGGCAGAGACGTACAAAAACTGCGCGAAGTGCTTAACCTAGTGAAGTCGGAATACGTGGACGAAACCAAAACAGATGGACTTGTAGAAGATGCCATTGAGCACATGTTGGGAAAGCTCGATCCGCACTCTGCTTATATTTCAAGTAAAGACCGCGTGGCCGCAAATGAAGATTTACAGGGAAACTTTGAAGGTATAGGCATCGAGTTCAGTATCTTCAACGATACACTCACCGTTGTTGCCGCTTTAAGCGGTGGCCCCTCTGAAGCTGTAGGTGTTCGCCCAGGCGATAAAATAGTAAAAGTAAACGATCAATCCATTGCCAATACGAAATTAACCAATCTCGATGTAATGCGCTACCTAAAGGGCCCCAAGGGCACAGAGGTGAAAATTGAAGTTGTGCGCAAAAACAAAAAAGAGCCAATTACATTTACCATCATCCGCGATAAAATACCTCAACTTTCTGTCGATGCCGCTTACATGGTAGCCCCCGAAATTGGCTATATAAAAGTGAACCGTTTTTCACAAAACACCTATCAAGAAGTACACGATGCTTTGATTAACCTGCGCAAGGAAGGGATGAAGAAATTAGTGCTCGACTTGCAGGGCAATCCGGGTGGCTACATGGATCAAGCTATTGCGATTGCCGATGAGTTTTTGCCCAAAGGCAACAAAGTTGTTTTCACCAAGGGGCAGCAAGCCCGCTACGATGAAGATGCAGTTGCCACGGAAAAAGGCGATTTTGAAAAAGGCGATTTAATTGTGCTGGTAAACGAAGGCAGTGCCTCTGCCTCTGAAATTGTGAGTGGTGCTTTGCAAGACAACGATCGGGCACTGGTGGTGGGCAGACGTTCGTTTGGCAAAGGATTGGTGCAGCGACCATTTAACTTGGGTGATGGATCTGAAGTGAGGCTTACCATTTCTCGGTATTATACACCCAGCGGCCGTTCCATTCAAAAACCCTATGATAATCTTGACGAGTACGACACGGACATGGTGAAACGTTATAAGAACGGAGAGTTCTTTACACCCGACAGCATTCATTTCAACGACTCACTCAAATACAAAACAAAAAATGGGCGCACTGTATATGGCGGTGGTGGCATTATGCCCGATTATTTTGTACCGTTGGATACAACACTCACCAGTAAATATTTCAACGAGCTTTCCTATGCAAATGTGCTGCGTGAATTTGCCTTCAACTATGCAGAGCAAAATAACGATGCATTAAAAAAAATGTCGTTTATAAAATACCAACAACAGTTTGAAGTAACAGATGTGATGTTAAATCAGTTGGTTGAATTGGGGAGAAAAAATAAAATACAACCAGACTATAAAGACTTGAACAAAAACAAAAAACTCTTTCAAGTTTACCTCAAAGCAGAAATAGCACGCAGAATATGGGGCAACGAATCTTTCTTCCCGATCTACAACGAGACCAACGAGGTTTTGCAGCAGGCGATCAAATTATTTGATAGAATGCCCGCGGAATTGAATAAGAGCAAGATGTAATGCTAAGTAAACCGTAGGAGCTAGCATAAAAACTGTTTGGAGGATACTTCAATCAAGCAATAGGCCATACAATAAAAACACTGAATCTCTACTAAATGAGAACAACTCTTCTCTTGTTGCTGTTTGCACACCAACTAACTTTTGCACAATCACTCATCACTCCCGCAACCGTAAGTATTGATTTACAATATTTAAAAGCTGGAACATCAAAACAAACTTGGTATGTATGGCAGGATACCTTGCGCCTAGCAATCGGAGAAGTTGAAACAATTATCCAGCCACGCTATCAAAAAACAAAACTGCTCATCATCACAAAAGTAAAAATGAACCGAGCCAATACCCCTTGGACGGATTCCACCGTGGCTGAGCGAAAAACACTAAGTCCGATCTATCATTCCTCGTACAATGCGCAGCGCAACATGCAGCTCACTTACAGCGCAAAAAAAGTAAGGGTGTGGCATAAAGATAACATCACGGGAAAAATAAGTTCAGTCACAGATACGCTTAGCAAAAGTTGTTTTGATTCCAATCTTGACGCGCACCTAATTTGCTGGCTTCCGCTAAAGGACGGATTTACGGGAACGATCCAAAACTATAATTATGCGAATGAAAAAAGCCACGGACTTACTACTGTGCAGATACTAAGCGTGAAAGAAGTTGACCATACAACCCCTTATTATGACGTAATGCTGCTGGATGATGAAACCAAAAGCATCATGGTGTTTTCCATCCGTAAGGCAGACCGTAAGGTATTGAAGTCAAAAATGGAATTTGGTGGCAGACGAATGGAAATGGAATGACTTGCTTCATCTTCTACTTTTATATTCTGCTAGGCTTTTTCTATTCATTCTAAAGCAAACACTAGCACATAATCACTTCCGAGAAACGAAATTAAATGCTATTTTACTTTTATGAAAAAATACCTAGCCGCTCTTCTCTTGCTGCAACTGCTCGCCTGCAAGCAAGCCCAAAAGACAGAACAAAAGCCTCCTCGCGAATGGTGGAAAGAATCAGTTGTGTACCAACTCTACCCGCGCAGTTTTAAGGACAGCAATGGCGATGGCGTTGGCGATTTGAAAGGCATCATTTCGAAGCTCGATTACTTACAAAGCCTTGGCATTGATGTGATTTGGCTGAACCCCATTTATGCCTCGCCCAACTACGACAATGGATACGACATTAGTAACTATCGTGAAATAAATCCTGAATTTGGCACTATGGCCGATTTCGATGAGCTGCTCAACGGCTTGCACCAACGCAACATAAAATTAATTATGGACATGGTAGTGAACCACTCCAGTTCAGAGCACGACTGGTTTAAACAGTCTAAAAGTTCGCGTGATAATCCATATAGAAATTATTATCATTGGTGGTCAGCAGAAAAAGGAACTCCTCCATATCGATTTAGTTTTTTTGATCCAGAAGGCGCGTGGGCGTACGATTCTACCACTAACGCCTATTACCTGCATTACTTCGCTAAACAGCAACCTGATTTGAATTGGGAGAACCCCACCTTGCGTAAGGAAGTGTACGATGTAATGAAGTTTTGGGCAAACAAAGGAATTGATGGATTTAGGTTGGATGCCTTTCAATTTGCTGCCAAAGACACAACGTTTCCGGTACTTCCAAAAGGCTATGAAAAACAGGTTGTCCTTTACCATGCTATGAAGCCGCAGATACACGATTACCTGAAAGAGATGAACCAAGAAGTATTCACAAAGTACAATTTAATGACGGTAGCCGAGGGGGCTGGGAACTCGTTTGACGATGCACACGCATTGGTGGATGCAGATAGAAATGAACTAAACATGGCCTATCATTTTGACGCCATCGATTTGGGTAAAACAACGGGAAAGTTAGACCTTGCGGAATTCAAACGAATCTATTCGCGGTGGGACAGCGCCTTTGCACAGCAAGGATGGCTTTCTATTTATTTAGCCAACCACGATAACGCCCGCATGGTTTCCCGCTTTGGCAATGACTCGGAAGAATTTAGAATACCCTCCTCCAAAATGCTTACCACATTTATCATGACCATGCGCGGCACACCCTACTATTATTATGGCGATGAACTGGGCATGACCAACATACGCTTTACCAGCATCGATCAATACCGCGACATTGAAACATTGGGCAAATACCAAAAAGTAAAAAAAGAAGGTGGAGATATAGCAACGTTTATTGAAGCGCAAAAACGAGTAGCCCGCGACAATGGTCGCACGCCCTTTCAATGGGATACCACAGGTAGTGCGGGATTTACTACTGGCAATCCGTGGTTGCCAGTGAACCAAAATCATAAGCAAGTGAACAGGCTTCAGCAAGAACAGGATTCAGCCTCAGTGCTTAACTACTTTAGAAAAGCAGTAAAACTGCGCAAGCTGAACCCCGTATTGGCGCACGGCACCTACCAACTGGTTGACGAATCAAACCCCGCACTTTATTGCTATACCCGTACGCAGGGCAACACGAAGTGGCTGGTGGTATTAAACTTTACGGCAAACATAGCCCAGCTTAACACCGACATAAAACCAGAAGAGCTTACACCGTTGCTTCACAATTATAGCACACCACCCGAATTAAAAAAGATTAGGCCTTATGAGGCAGTGGTGTATCGAGTGGGAAATTAATTAGTGGAAATCGTTCGTCTTGCTCAAGGTGCACTAATACTACTTTAGCGCGGAGAGCCGAATGGTATTTCTTCGCTATCAATTCTGTCAATTTGTTTGTTGCCTCAAAAAGTTCCGGTTTCAATGGATTTTCTTTAACAACTCCGAAGCTGCTATTAAAACCTCATCTGTCTTTGCGAAGCAAAACCTAATCAAGTTATCATCTTTATGATCGCTATACATTCTTGAAACAGGTATGGCTGCAACGCCATATTCCTTTATCAACCTCTCGCAAAAATTGAAATCATTTTCTTGCGAAATCTCTGAATAATCAAACAATTGAAAATAAGAACCTTTACAGGGCAACGGTTTAAATTTCGATTCACGGGTTACCTCCAGAAATAAGTCTCTCTTTTTTTGGTAGAATTGAGGCAACCCCAAATCATGGTGTTTTCCATTCGCAAGGCAGACCGTAAGGTGTTGAAGTCAAAATTGGAATTTGGGGCAGAAGGATGGAAATGGAATGAATCGAAATACGTGCCGAGGTGGTTGTTGATGGACTTAGTCAAAAATAGCTACAAAGTGTTTTCGACAGCCGAACGAGTGCAGTGAGATTTTTCCATAGTGCGTAGAAC
>JBJTHA010000198.1:0-4496 GCA_046094265.1 Cytophagales bacterium | reverse complement strand
GAAAGAAGCATTGGCCAAGTTGGCTTAGACTCAGGAGTTGAAAGTGAAAAGTTGAAAGTTTAAGGTTCAACTTTTCACTTTCAACTTTAGACTTTAAACTGCAAAGATTTTGAACACAAGCGAACTATTCAATTCATTCTCCGACCTCAATGTGCTGATCATTGGCGATGTGATGTTGGACAGCTACATCTGGGGCGCTGTGGAGCGCATTTCACCTGAGGCTCCGGTGCCGATTGTAACTGTGCGTAAAAAAGACTTTCGTTTGGGCGGGGCGGCCAACGTGGCGCTGAATGTTGCGGCTTTGGGGGCGCAGCCCATTTTATGCGCACTGATTGGTGATGACGAAGATGGAAAAAAACTATTGCAACGCCTCCACGAAAACAATATCAGCTCAGAGGGCATTGTTACAAGCAACGCGCGACCGACAACTGTAAAAACAAGAATCATTGCCAGCCATCAGCATGTGGTGCGAGTTGATGAAGAAACAGATAAAGTTGCAGCCGCTGATGAGGAAATGTATTTGCTGAAGAAGATTGAGCACCTATTGCCAAAATGCGATGTGGTCATTTTTGAAGATTATGACAAAGGCGTCATTACCTCAGCTGTCATTTCCCAAACTGTTGCATGGGCTAAACAACACAAAATCCCAACAGTAGTAGACCCCAAAAAACGAAACTTCTTATCATACCAGGGTGTCACGTTGTTTAAACCCAACCTAAAAGAATTACGGGAGGGTTTGAAAGTGGATGTGGAAGCTTCCAATCAAAATCAGGTGGAAAGAGCTGTTACTACTTTGAAGGAAAAACTGCAGGCAGATGGTGTGATGCTTACATTGTCTGAACATGGTGTGTACATAGATTTGAACGGACAACACATTAAACTGCCTGCACACGAACGCGAGATTGCAGATGTATCTGGTGCAGGCGATACAGTGGTAAGCATTGCCGCGTTGTGCCTTGCATTGAAGTTACCACCAAAAGACATAGCTACACTTGCCAATTTGGGTGGCGGTTTGGTTTGTCAGCACGTAGGTGTGGTGCCTATCGATAAGCAGGAACTAGAGGCCGAGTGGGCTGAATTGCAAAAAAAATAGGGCGCTTCGAGCGCCTTATGATTCTGTAAACGTCAGTAACGATCTATTGCGTTATACTCACTTCACCTTTAATGGTGAGTAGTGTAATGCCGCCTTCCACATTGCTGGTAACAGTAATTGTCTTGTTGAATGGTCCCTGTGTACCAGCGTTAAAAGTTGCTTTTACAAATCCGCTGCCGCCCGGAGGTACTGGCGTCTTCGTCCAATCGGGGGCTGTGCAACCGCAAGAGGGTTGAGCATTCGCGATGATGAAAGGAACTTTGCCGGTGTTGGTGAACTTAAATTCGTGCGTTACCGGCACGCCTTGTTCAATTTTTCCAAAGTCATGTGTGGTTGCATTCCAAGCAACAGAAGCGTACTCAACTCTTACTTCGCTTTTATCTAACGGCAGGACTCCGCTTTTTTCTTGCGCGTAGCCAATTCCGGCAATCAACGCAAAAACAACTATCGATGCTAATTTCTTCATGTCTGTTAATTTTACTGTAAATTTAAAACCTTGTTTTAAACTCTACAAACTTCAGGCATAAAATGCAGTTTAGCTGTTAAAAATCCTATAAGCGTTGTTAATGAGTTGTTAATCCAAACGTCAATTTCTGTGCCAGTGTAAATACTGTATACCTTTGCAAGGTGAGCAGATTGGCATTACGAATTGTAATTGCGCTGGCCGTGGTCAGTATCTTGGGCATCGCTATCACCCAAATCTACTGGGTGCGCAAAGCGTTTGATCTAAAAGAAAACCAGTTTAATAATGATGTAAACCTAGCCCTCGAAAGTGTGGCTACACGCATTTTTGGATACAATAAAATGGTACTGCCAGCGAGTAAAATTGTCGACCAGGTTTCAACCAACTACTTTGTGGTATTGCTCAACGGCCCCATCGACTCCAACTTACTGGGCTATTTGATCAAGACGGAGTTTGACAAACGGAAAATTACCACCGATTATCAATATGGCGTATATGATTGCGCTGATCAGTGCATGGTAGGCGGTAATTATTATGCTCCAACAAAGAATTCGTCAAGACAAAATACTAATACACCCAGTGGACCGCATCAAACTTCACTTACGGATTTGCCCACCACGCAAACAGACGGCTATTATTTTGGGGTGCGATTCTTCAATATGGAAGCTAACCTTGTCAGCCAAATGGGCATTTGGGTTTTCTCTTCGAGCGTGCTGCTGATTGTGATTTTCTTTTTTGCCTATGCGCTGTTTGTCATTCTAAAGCAACGCAGGTTGTCTGAAGTGCAGAAAGACTTTATCAACAATATGACACACGAGTTCAAAACTCCGCTATCCACCATCGCTATTTCATCGGGTGTGTTAAAAGATCCATCTATCATTCAAACACCTGAGCGATTGCTCAATTATGCCACCATCATCGAAAATGAAACGCATCGGTTAAAGCAGCAGGTAGAGCGCGTATTACAAATGGCGCGCTGGGAAAAAAACAGTTTCACCTTAAAACGCGAGCCCCTCTCGCTGCACCAAATAATCAGTGAATCTGTAAAAAGCAATTTGTTCGCAGTGGAAAAAGCGGGGGGCACCGTTCAACTGCAGCTAAACGCTACTGACGATGTGCTGCCTGTGGACAAACTGCATCTCTCCAATGTGTTGTACAATTTGATCGATAATGCGGTGAAGTACTGCCAACAGCAGCCAGTGATTACCATTTCAACCGAATCAACCTCGCATGTTTTTACATTGGCCGTGGCCGACAACGGCATTGGTATTAGCAATGAGAATCACACAAAAATCTTTCATCGGTTTTACCGCGTGCCCACGGGCAATGTACATGACGTAAAGGGTTTTGGCCTGGGCCTGAATTATGTAAAGCTGGTAGTAGAAGCACATGGTGGCAGAATTACGGTTCAGAGTAAAATAGGCAACGGAAGCATCTTTAAAATTGTATTACCATTGACATGAGCGCAAAAATACTGTTGGTAGAAGACGACCCAAGCCTTGGTTTTGTAATGAAGGACAATCTTGTGCATCATGGCTATTACGTAGCGTGGGAAGAGAATGGCGAGTTAGGGCTGAAGCGCTTTGAAGAAAATCAATATGACTTGTGCATTTTAGATGTGATGCTGCCCAAGAAAGACGGATTTAATTTAGCCAAGGGAATACGAATCAAAAATCCGCAGGTGCCCATTTTGTTTGTAACTGCCAAGGCAATGTTGGAAGATAAATTACTTGGTTTTAAAGCAGGCGGTGACGATTACATTGTGAAGCCCTTCAGCATGGACGAGCTAGTAGCCCGGATAGAAGTATTTTTGCGTAGGTCACAGCCGCACGCTGCCCAGCCTGCAGAATTTTTCATTGGCACTATTCGCTTCGATTGCAATAACTTGCAACTAAAACACGCAAACGGAGAGAAAACACTCACACAAAAAGAAGCCGATGTACTTAAGCTGCTTTGCTCAAATCAACACCGCGTACTAAAGCGTGAGGAAATTCTTAATCAAGTGTGGGGCGATGACGATTACTTTATGGGGCGCAGCCTCGATGTTTTCATCTCCAAGTTGCGTAAGTATTTAAAAGAAGATCCCGCTGTGGAAATTGTGAACTATCATGGCGTAGGGTTTAGAATTAAGGTGAGTGAGGTGTAAACTTGTTCAAAATTTCGACAGGTGTAGCAAATTGCGCGCGAGTTCGTGCGAAAATCATTAATCAAGTGTGAGGCGGTGACAATATTTTTTGGGGTAGCAACCTCGAGGTTTTCATTTCCAAGTTAGGTATGTAACGAGCCGTTTTTGAAGGGGAAAATTAAGCTCATCGATAAGCGTTTAAAGGTATGGTGATTCCCAAAAATATCAACAGGCCACCCAAAGGCTGACCCATTAAAAAAATTTTGTCGAACCGTCAAGAGTATCTCAGATAGGTTGCTCTCCGGGGGCTATTTCCGTTTCACTATTGACACAACAAACTTACGGACATCATGCAGTGGATGTGCGAGCCCAATCCAAACCTCAAAAATAAACACTTTAATAAATAGCCATTACTTCGTAGTTGCACCTTGCAGGCATGTACCAGCAAAGGTCGATCATTCAAATTTGCCATCGACTTTATAGAAAGATAAAGAAGAGTGTAAAGCGTAAAACTACTTAAGTCTTCGCCTAAAAGGCGAGGGATTTTCTCCCGGATTCAGACATTAAGTGACTTTGCAAGACCGAAGAGGGATTCAGAAACTTGTTGGTTTTTACGGCCTTATGTGGCGTTTTGTACGAAAAATTTACAACAGCCGCGTTATTGAAAAATTGATTGAGAACTGAATCATTGTTCTTATTCGTTTAGTTTTTGAAGTCATCCTACGTCAGTCCCATTGCATAACCTTGCTGCTTAAATCAAGAAATTTTTCAATGAGATTCGTGTTACCCAGCTGAAAACTTTAATAATTGCAAAG
>JBJTHA010000197.1:0-7915 GCA_046094265.1 Cytophagales bacterium | reverse complement strand
AAACATAAATGAACATAAAAATCATTGTCAGTTTAAAGTAAGAGCCAATTAGTCCGTAAGCACTGTCGTCTTTCGGTAAGACAATTGGATTTTTTCCGATTCGTTTCGCAACAATTACACTTTTTGCAACAAATGCAACTCCGAAGTAAACAATAAAATATGTCGGTAAAAATATTCTTAGAATTTCATTCATTTTGTCAGTCGGTCAATGTTTATGTTTACGGTGTCAGTCACAGCATTACTGCCAACATTAGTATAGGCGCAACTTCGTTGCGCTTTTACCCCCCAATTTAGGAAATATGCGCAACGAGTTGCGCATATTTCGTCATTATCTGCTACCAGCCCCCTAACCTCAAGCTCCTGTCCAAGCTCTCCTCCAGCGAAATCATTGTCTCGGTGCGTTCAATGCCTTCTACCTGTTGCATCTTGTCGTGCAGCACTTCTTTTAGGTGATTGGTATCGCGGCAATGGATTTTCACAAACATGGAGTAGTTGCCCGTGGTGTAGTGGATGTTCACAATCTCGGGTATATCCTTAAGCTTCGCCAGCACTTTTTCATAGAGCGCGCTCTTCTCCAGGTAAATTCCTATAAAGGCGGTGATGTCGTAACCTAAGTTGGAGTAGTTAATGCGCAACGATGTTTTGTCGATGATACCCGCCTCTTCCATTTTGGTCATGCGTACGTGCACGGTGCCTTGTGATACATTTATTCGTTTGGCAACCTCGGTATAGGGCCGCATGGCATTTTGCATCAATAGCTCCAATATTTTTAAGTCAACATTATCAACTTCGTAATTTTTAGGCATCGGGATAGTTTATTTTTATAAATATCTCACTAAAAACAGTATTTTAATAAATATTAAATAATAATTGGTGTATTTTATTGACTTGTCTATCAGTTTTTGCCTTACTTTGTTGCGTTAATTACAATGTAGGGTGTTGAAATTGGCAGACAAGCCCTCCTGTCTCGGGGGTGGGGGAAAGGGGACAAACGCAAGGTAATGGGTTGACCACTAAAGTTTTCTTAATGCCTTGTAGCTAACCTCCCCGTGAAGGTTCGAGCCCTTCCTCTACAGCAAGTTTCGTTTTTAAAGAAACCTTACCATTACCTCGGTAGGGTTTTTTTATCTACACTACAACAAACGATTGCTTTGCCAAATTTTTTTGCCCTACTTGGGTTTTCAATCAATATAATGTTAACCCATGACAAAAGATTTCCCCTGGTTTAATAGCTATCCCAACGGGACGCCACACGAGTTGGCTCCTTATGAATACAAATCACTCATTGAACTGTTTGAAACTTCTGCAAAGAAATATGCCGAACGGGTTGCGTTTGAGAACCTAGGCGGAAAGCTCACCTATGCGGAGGTCGATCGCTTGTCCACCCACTTTGCTGCCTATCTGCAAAACGAATTAGGTTTGAAAGCAGGCGAGCGTATCGCCATTCAAATGCCCAACCTGCTGCAATTCCCTATTGCTATGATTGGCTCATTAAAAGCAGGCCTAATTGTGGTGAACACCAATCCGCTTTACACACCGCGCGAAATGGAGCACCAGTTCAAAGATGCGGGCATCTCTGCATTGGTAATTGTTGCCAACTTCGCCCACAGCCTGGAACAGATTCGCGAGCGCGTGCCCGCCAAGCACATCATCATTACCCAAATGGGCGACATGCTTGGGTTGGTTAAGGGCGCGATTGTAAATTTTGTGGTGAAGAATGTGAAGAAGCTGGTACCCGATTACCATATCGCCAATGCTATTTCATTTAAAAGCGTTTTAGCAAAAGGTGCCACCCAACCTTGGCAACGACCCAATGTTGATATTGAAGACGTAGCCGTGCTGCAATACACCGGTGGCACAACAGGAATATCAAAAGGTGCGCAACTTTCGCATCGGAATATCATCGCCCACAACATGATGATTACACACTGGTTCAACCCGTTGATTGATCAGAGCGAACAGCAAATTGTTATTACCGCCCTGCCGTTGTACCACATTTTTGCGCTTACTGTAAACGGAGTGCTTATGTACACACAAGGTTTGCGCAACGTGCTCATTACCAACCCGCGAGATATACCGGGTTTTGTGAAGGAGTTAAAGAAATACAAGTTTTCAATTATCACGGGCGTGAACACACTTTTCAATGGGTTGATCCACAACAAAGACTTTGCTTCGCTTGACTTTTCTAAATTGAAAGGTGCGGTGGGCGGTGGCATGGCCGTGCAAGATGCGGTGGCTATTAAGTGGGAGGAAATTACCAAGAGCCCGTTAGTGGAAGGGTATGGGTTGAGTGAAACCTCGCCTGTGTTGTGCTGCAATCCGCTTACCGGCAATCACAAGCGCGGCACTATTGGCATACCCATGCCGAGTACCGAGGTTGCCATATTTGGTGATGACGGCAATCAACTAAAGCAGGGCGAAACGGGAGAGATTTGTGCACGTGGTCCGCAGGTAATGCGCGGCTATTGGGAAAAAGACAACGAAGGCGTATTTTTCAGTACCGAGTGGTTTCGCACGGGCGACATTGGATTGATGGATGCCGATGGTTATTTCAAAATTGTAGATCGCAAGAAAGACATGATCAAAGTATCGGGCTTTAATGTGTTCCCCAATGAAATTGAGAATGTGTTGGCCTCTCATGCAAAAGTATTGGAAGTAGCCGCCATTGGCTTGCCCGATGAGAAGTCAGGCGAGGTGATCAAGGCATTTATTGTGAAGAAAGACCAAAGCGTAACGGTGGAAGAATTGAAAAAATTCTGTCACGAGAACCTAACCAACTACAAAGTGCCCAAATATTTTGAGTTTAGAAACGAGTTGCCTAAAACTAACGTGGGTAAAATATTGCGCAGAACATTGAAAGAAGAAGAAGCGAGAAAATCGGCATGAAGAAAAATCAATAGTGCCCAATAAGCTATCAGCTGGATTGGATAACTTTGTTTTAAAATCATCTAACACCTATGAAATTACTCGCTTCCTCCGCCTTTGGTTCACTGTTCTTCCTTTTCGCATTCACAGACTCTGCTACAACCTCCTCCAATCTTCAAGATTCTATTCATTACAGCCGAGAAAAGCACTTTAAAAATGTGCGCCAGTTAACCTTTGGTGGAGATAATGCCGAGGCATACTGGAGTTTTGATGGGAAGATGGTGAGCTTCCAATCCAATAATAAAGCATGGGGTCTCAATTGCGACCAAATTTTTTATATGCCCACCGAGGGCATGGATTTAAGTAATGGTAATACAACACCTCAATTGATTAGCACTGGGCAGGGACGAACCACGTGTTCGTTTTTTATGCCGGGCGATAAAACGATTCTCTATGCGTCTACTCACATGGGCGGAAAGGATTGTCCTAAAGATGTTGAACGTAGCCCCACCGGCAAATACCTTTGGCCAATTTACGACAGCTACGATATTTTTATTGCCGATAAGAAAGGCAAAATCGTAAGGCAACTGACCAACACACCCGGCTACGATGCCGAAGCTACCGTTTCACCCAAAGGCGATAAAATCGTTTTCACCTCTACCCGCAATGGCGATTTGGATTTGTACACGATGGACATCAACGGTAAGCATATCAAACAAATCACGAATGAAATTGGCTATGATGGGGGTGCATTCTTCTCACCCGATGGAAAAAAGATAGTGTTCCGTGCTTCGCGTTTCAAAACCGAAGAAGAGAAAAAAGAATACCTCGATTATTTGAAACAAGGTTTGGTAGCGCCCACACAAATGGAAATTTTTATTTGCAATGCAGATGGCTCCGATCTAAAACAGGTCACCAATTTAGGCAAAGCCAACTGGGCACCGTTTTACCATCCATCAGGCAAGAAAATTATCTTCAGTTCCAACCACAAGGGTAGGAGGGGTTTTGAGTTTAACCTTTTCATGATCAACGAAGATGGAACCGGACTTGAACAAATCTCCTACGACAAGGTGTTTGATTCGTTCCCCATGTTCTCGCCTGATGGAAAAAGAATCATCTTTTCATCTAACCGAAACAATGGAGGTACGAGAAACACCAATTTATTTGTGGCTGATTGGGTGGATCGATAACTTATGCATCAAATATTGATTCTGACACCTTAAATCTTAAATTACTCACAATATGATCGGCTTCTTCGAAAATCAATACCTGTCTTTTAAAAAAGACCACATCAAAAACCTAATGGCATTGGCCAAAGCAGATGGTCATGTACACGAAAAGGAGAAAAATGTGATCTTCAAAATCGGCAAACGTTACGGATTAAAAGAGCGCCAAGTGCAGGCGATTTTGGACAGCAATGAAAAACTTACCGTAAACGTGCCCAACAATCACCACGACAAAATGAACGTGCTTTATGATTTAATGCTGGTTGTGTTTGCCGATGGCGTGATTGAGAAGAAAGAGATAGAATTTTGCGAAAATGTTGCCAAGCAATTCCGTTTTAAAAAGCAAATTGTGAAATGGCTGCTGGAAGAGGTGTTTGAAAAAAGTAAAGAACCAACTTCCAGCGAGTGGGATGATATGCGCACAGAGGCGGAAGAAAAGTTTGCTCTGTAGGCAGCAGTTTTATAGCCCCACAAACTTATCGTAGATAATTAAAATTGATAGTAGCCCCAACAAAACAGGGCATATCCAACTAATCATAAAATTGATATACTTTTGAACGAATGAACCAATAAAAGTGGGGTTGCCAATCGAAAGTTCATCGTTCATATTGGCGATCTTCCATCGGTAGCGAATGAATAAGCAGAGTATACAGCCGCCAATGGTTAAGCTTAAATCGCACATGTCAGATACAAACGAAAGAAAGTCGCGGCCCTTGTAAAAAGGTAAGTGCGAGAAAAAATCTACCGTTCCTTGGCTAACCAAGCTGGGTATGCCCGTTACAAAAATCAAGGCAGCAGTTCCCCAAACCACAGGCTTGCGCGGCAGCTTCTTTTGGTCTACCAAGTAGGCAACTGGAACCTCCAGCAATGAGATAGTTGAAGTTAATGCTGCAAAACAAAGCAGGAGAAAAAATGAACCACCTATCACCTTACCCAGCACAGGCCCCATGTTATGAAATACTTCAGTAAGTACAATAAAAACTAAACTGGGACCTTCCACCTCGTAAGCACCAACAGCGGCCACCATCGGGAAAACCATCAAACCAGCCAGAAATGCAACTGAAGTATCGGCAACGGAAATCACAGCCGCGGAAGAAACCAAGTTCTGTTTCTTGTCAACATATGATCCGTAGGTCATTAATGTTCCCATGCCCAACGACAATGAAAAAAAAGCTTGCCGTAGGCCATCGAACAAGGTTTGTATTTTTATTTCACTCAAATTGGGCACCAAGTAGAATTTTACACCCTGCATGGCGTTGGGCAAGGTTAAGCTGTAAATGATCAATCCAATCAGAATCAAATACAAGGCAGGCATCATGATTTTATTCGCAGCTTCAATGCCTTTTTGCACGCCTTGCGAAACCACTATTGCCGTTAGTACCATAAAACCAATTGAAAACATCATAATGGTGCCAACGTTGTTGATATAACTTCCAAAGAATTGCCCTTTGTCCGGCTCATCTAACAGTGTTCCAAAGGATATCTCCAAGAAATAGCCAAAAGCCCAGCCGGCCACCACATTGTAAAATGATAAAATAAAAACACCCGCTAAGATTCCAAACAGGCCTGCGTATCCCCACTTTCCACCACCCAGTTTTTGATAGGATCCATAAGCATCACTTTGTGCGCGCCTTCCAATGGAAATCTCACCCACCATTACAGGGAAGCAAAGTGTAAAAATACAAATGAGGTAAATAACCAGAAAAGCAGCTCCGCCATTTTGACCCGCCAAGTAGGGAAAGCGCCAAATATTGCCCAAGCCCACTGCCGAACCCGCTGCCGCCAGAATGAAACCAATTCTACTGGAGAAACTACCTCTTGTTGCCATATTTAAAAATTTAAGCAAAATAGATTTAAAACTGGTACGTTCAAAAAAGTTGGTGTATCCACTTATTTTAATTATTTCGTTGCTAACTACAATTACATCAAAAAAATAGCGGAAATTTAAACTCAAAGTGAACTATGGAGGAGACTAAAAAACTGACCACACAAGAGAAGGCCTTGCGTATAAATTTGTCAAAAGCTATTTATGGCTCGTTTGCAGAAATCGGTGCAGGGCAAGAAGTAGCAGCTAATTTTTTTAAAGTTGGTGGCGCATCAGGCACTATTGCCAAAACCATGTCGGCCTACGACATGAAATTTTCTGATGCTATTTATGGTGCTGGCGATCGATATGTATGTGAAGATCGCCTGATGCGCATGTTAAAGCACGAATACCAGTTGCTCCCCGAAAGGTTGCCGCACCGCATTGAAAACACTCGCTTCTTTTCATTTGCCGATACGGTAGAGGTACTCAATTACGAGCGGACTAATCAAGGACATGGCTGGATTGGTCTGCGATTTCAAATGCATCCGCAAACGGAATACAACGATTGTGTGATTCATGTGAAGATGCTCGATAATGATCCGCTACAACAACAAGCCTCTTTGGGTATTTTAGGTGTTAACCTGATTTATGCCTGCATGTTCTTGCACGATCCTGAGCAAATCATTCTCTCCCTGCTCGATGGCCTTACTACCAGGCGTATTGAAGTAGACATGTTTCGTTTAACCGGGCCGGATTTTACTTATGTTGATAACAGATTAATGGCGTTGAAACTGGTGAAAAATGGCCTCACAAAAGCCGCGATGTTTGGGCCGGATGGTGAAGTGATGCAACCCTCAGAATATCTCTACAAGAAAAATGTGTTGGTGCTGCGAGGCCGCTTTAGACCCGTTACACTCGTAAATGTTGATATGCTACTAACCTCTCGGAGGCATTTTAAGCAAGAGGCAGACGTTGAGAAATCGCGCACGATAGCGCTCACCGAACTGACACTCAACGATTTGGGACCTGACGGTAATATTGATGAGAGAGATTTTTTGCATCGAGCCGATATTATTTGCTCATTGGGTCAAAATGTATTGGTATCAAACTACTTCGAGTACTATCGCTTGGTCGATTATCTCTCCAAGATCACTAAAGGTAAAAAGACTGGCATTGTGATGGGCATTTACGCCTTGCAAAAAGTGTTTGATGAAAAAACCTATGAGAACATCCGTGGCGGCATATTGGAGTGTTTTGCATCTTTGTTTGGTACCAATGTTAAACTGTATATCTACCCAGCGTTGCGCAAAGATGGTACATTATTCACCCTAAAAGATTTCGAAAAGGAACTGCCGGACAACCTGAAAGCGTTATTTCGTTATTTGATGGACAACAATAAACTCGAAGACATACATGATGCCAATGTGAACAATCTTAATATCATCTCAGATAATGTGCTGGCTCAGATTAGGAAAGGAGAAGATGGTTGGGAAAAATTTGTTCCGCACAAAGTAGAAGAGGCAATTAAGCGGCAGGGATTATTTGATTATCCCAAGTCAAAGATTACAAACAATCATCGCCAAACTGCTCGTTTAACGTAGGCTAAGCCAGTGTCAGGCAATGGCACGAATGGGGCGTATTTGCTTGATAAAATTACTATCGTTAAACCGTAATCACGCAATCGAAAGTCTATCTCATAGACGGTTTTTTGTCCGATTCTTAGACAGGTAGTAGAAATTTAACGATAGGTTTTATTAAAGTTCCGTCTTTGTTGTATTCGATCGACACAGTGACCCATAACCCATAGCGACTCGTAGAGAGTTTTGGCGATTTTAGGTAGGTAATTTTAAGAATTTTTGTGGTTGCACAACAACGCGCTACAACCTTTCGTTCCCAGATTGTGACTAATACCACAAACATGCAACTGTTTAGATATGCTTTGGATCATTCAACTGCCGAATAAATTAGAAACAGAAATTTGGAGTGACGAAAAACTCGAGATGATGCACGAAAAGTG
>JBJTHA010000196.1:0-16062 GCA_046094265.1 Cytophagales bacterium | reverse complement strand
AATATATTTTTCGCAAAACAACGACCAGCGCGTGCCACAAGGTCAGCCTATTTCCTCACAGGCAACGCAGTTGGCAATCATTGGCACTATCGTTCCATCGGTGTCGTACAACTTTAAATTTTAGTGAGCATGAAGTACATTAAGAATATATCGTTAGCCATCTTACTTGCACTGGTTTTCGCAGCGTGCGAAACAATCATCAATCCCGAGTTAAAAAATGCTGAGCCACTGTTAGTGGTAGATGCATGGATCACAAACAAGCCAGGGGCACAAACCATCATCCTCAGCCAATCGCAGGCTTATTTTGATAACACACTGCCGCCACCTGTCAGCAACGCCATAGTAACGGTGGTCGAAAATGGCAATAAGGCATATACCTTCACGGAAGAAACTTCACGCAAAGGTTATTACACCTGGAGACCTACAGGCGCAGAAGTTTTTGGTGCGGTGGGGAACAGCTACAAACTAACCATCCAAGTGAATGGCGAAGCGTATGAAGCCTCCTCAAAGATGGGGCCCGTGCTACCAGTTGACGACATCAAGTTCAAAAAAAATGAGCCTGACCAATTGAACCCGGATTTTTATCGCGCTGAGTTTCTTGCCAAAGATGTTGTGGGCATAGGCGATACTTACTGGATCAAGACGTACAAGAATGGCATTTTGTTGAACAAGCCATCAGAGCTAAATGTCGCGTATGACGCTGGTTTTGATGCTGGCGGTCCATTTTATAGTCGTTATGCGACAGAAAATGGCAGGGTATTAAAAGCGAAAGATGGATCCGATAGCATTATATGGGCAACTTTTATCCCCCCTATCCGCAACCGCATGAACCCCAACGACACCGATGCAAATGACAATGCACTGTCACCCTACGTTCCGGGAGACTCTGCCTATGTAGAGATCCATTCCATCACGCTCGCTGGTTTCACTTATTTGCGGCAATTAGGCGAGCAAACAAATCGGCCGGGTGGCTTTGCCGAATTGTTCTCGCGGCCGTTGGCGAACATCAGCACAAACATCAATAACGTTAATCCGAATGGCAAAAGAGCCTTGGGCTTTTTCAATGTGGCAGCGGTATCAGGCAAAGGCAAAAAATTTGTGCCTTAGCCAAGTTCCCAAAAACATTTGATTGAAGAAGTTGCCACCCTGAACTATTTCAAAAAGAGAAAATTAGCGATTAACGCGTGACAATAAAATAGTAATTCATCTAACCTTTATCTCAAGTGTTCTACTTCAAGCAATTCAACATTGAAGACAACCGATGCGCCATGAAGGTTGGCACAGATGGTGTTTTGTTAGGTGCATGGGTGGATATTGCGCAAGCGAAGCAGGTACTGGATGTTGGCACAGGCAGTGGTGTAATTGCTTTGATGCTGGCTCAACGCACTTCAGCCGAGTTAACGGTTGATGCTATTGAAGTTGATAAAAACTCGGCAGAGCAAGCGCTTGAAAATGTTCAGCAATCGCCTTGGGCCAACAACATTATTGTACACCATTCCCCGTTACAGTCGTTTCACTCCTCAAAAAAATACGATCTCATTGTGAGCAATCCGCCCTATTTCAACAATAGTTTGCTGCCACCCGAACAAACTCGCGTGAGTGCCCGCCACACCGATACCCTTGCCCATCACGAACTACTCGCCTACAGCAAAAAATCGCTTGCACCAGCAGGCAGATTAGCGGTGATATTGCCCTTTGCGGAAGGTAAAGCTTTTATTTCGATGGCTTCGATAACAGGGTTGTTTTGCGTGCGCCAATGCGCCTTTTTTTCGCGCAAAAGGAAACCACAAGAGCGTTGGTTGTTGGAATTCGCTGTAGAGCCGTGCACCATAAAAACAGAAAAACTATTGCTTTTTACAGACGACAATAACTGGAGTGAAGTTTACAAAGATTTGACCCGCGATTTTTACTTAAAGTTATGACCGACTGCTGTCAGCTCTTTCGCTCGATGGTAAACTCAACTAATTGATGCAGCGAAGTTTTGCAAACAGAATCGGGCAAGGTTTGCAACAGCGATAATGCCTGATCGTAGTACCGTTTCATCGCTTGCTGTGCATAACCTATGCCGCCAGAAGCCTTTACGAATTCAATTACCTCTTTTACCTTCTTCGGTTTTTCGCTTTCATTCTTTACAATTCCGATGATCTTTCGTTTTTCTAACCACCCCGCGTTGGATAGTGCATAAATGAGCGGCAACGTCATCTTCTTCTCTTTAATGTCAATACCCAACGGTTTACCGATTTCATCTTCCCCGTAATCAAAGAGGTCATCTTTGATTTGAAACGCCATGCCCACGTGCTCGCCAAACAATTGCATCTTGTTTACTATTTCGGCAGAGGCACCCGCAGATGACGCACCCACCGCACAACAAGACGAAATCAATGAAGCGGTTTTTTGCCGGATGATCTCATAGTAAACGTCTTCTTGTATGTCGAGGTGACGTGCTTTTTCCATTTGCTGCAATTCTCCTTCGCTCATCATCCGCACCGCGTTGCTCACAATCTCCAACAGGTGGTATTCTTTATGTTCAACCGAAAGCAATAAACCCCGCGCAAGCAAAAAGTCGCCTACCAAAACGGCTATCTTATTCTTCCATAACGCGTTTACCGAAAAAAAACCTCTTCGGTAGTTGGAATCATCCACCACATCATCGTGCACCAGCGAAGCAGTGTGCAGCAGTTCAATCAATGCTGCACCCCGATAGGTAGACTCGGAAATAGTGCCGCAGGCACCAGCGCTCAAAAACACAAAAAGCGGCCGCATTTGCTTGCCTTTCCGCTTCACGATGTAGTTCATGATCTTGTCGAGCAGCAGCACCTTGGTTTTCATGGAATCGCGAAACTTCGGCTCAAAGGCTTCCATTTCTTTTGCAACCGGTGCTTTTATGCGCTCTAACGACAAAGACATTGAGTGCAATAATACAAAAAGTCGATTGTCCATAGTGGGTGTTAGGTAGTTATTGTGAGAAAAAACTGGCAGCCATGAACTATGGACAATCGACTATTTCCTTATTTTCACGGTTATGTTTGGCCTAGAGAAGCAGTGGGAGCAATTAGTATTTGTGTTCTCAGTATTGGTTGTTACCTTCATCGTCTCGCGCATTTTGCGTTTTATTGTAGGACGGTTTATCCGAGGAGCGGCCAGAAAGCTAAAAGTAGACCCTACACGCTATAACTTCTTCAAGAATGCGGTTGATTTTTTGATGCTGTTTGTCGCTACGATTGTAATATTCCGATCCATTCCTTCTCTACGCACGGTAGGGACCACCTTGCTTACTGGTGCAGGGTTTATTGCAGCTATTGTGGGTTTTGCATCTCAAGCGGCATTCTCAAACATTATCAGCGGCTTTTTTCTGGTTATTTTTAAACCATTTAGTGTAGGGGATCGAATCAAAGTTGGTCAACTGTACACGGGCGATGTAGAAGACATTAATCTCCGCCACACCGTGATCAAGGACTTTGAAAACAGGCGGGTGATTATTCCCAACAGTGTGATTAGCAACGAAACGATTATCAACTCCACTTATACGGACGAAAAAACTATCGTGTTCATTGAGTTGGCGGTTGCATTGGGCACTGACCTCAACAAAGCGATCGCCATCATTCAAGAGGAAGCACGCAAACACCGCCACTTTATAGACAACCGCAGCGCAACTGACCTTGCGCGAGGCGAAACTGATGTGATGGTTCGGGTAATGACATTTTTGGATGGGGGTATTCAACTTCGGGCCTACGTGTGGACTCGTACACCCAATGACGCGTTTGACCTGAAATGTGATTTAAACAAAACTATCAAAGAAAGATTTGACCAAGCAGGCATTCAACTTAGCAACTTGCATCATTTGGTTGTAATGAAAAATTTGTAGCGCCATGGCACGAAAGAAAAAACTTTCAATGACAGCAACCCCGCGGCCAAGCGACAGCAAGGTTATTCTAGAACTTATACGATACAACGAAAAGGAATATACCAAGTACGAAGATTTACCCGTGGAAGAACTGATCGGTCATCTCAAAACCGACCATGTGAATTGGTTGAATGTAGATTGCTTGCATGAAAAATCAATTGTACAAAAAATAGGTGAGCATTTTTGCCTTCATTCGCTTCTTATTGATGATATTATCACCGACCATCAGCCGAAAGCGGAAGAATATGACGACTATCTCTTTTTTACGTTAAAAATGCTTTACCGGATAAAAGAGAGTAAAATCGATTACGAACAAATTAGTTTTGTACTAGGCAGAGATTACCTGATTTCTTTCCAAGAAAAGGAAGGCGATTTTTTTGATGCATTCCGCAACAGAATAAAACTTGACCAAGGCCGTGTGCGTAAGAAAAAGGCGGACTACTTGCTCTATCGGTTAATTGATATCATTGTTGACAACTATTACGGAGTGCTGGACGAAATTGGCGGACAAATTGAAGCCATTGAAGAAGATATCTACACCAACACCCTCGATCGGCAATTCAAGCGTATCCAACAATTGAAAAAAGAACTTATATTTTTGCGCAAAGCCTTGTATCCCCTGCGCGATGCGTTGAGCAAGGTGATCAAAGAAGAAAGCGGCTTTATCGATATGGGTAACCATCGTTACTTTGCCGATGTGTACGACCATGTGCAGCACCTGATTGATTCGCTGGATACGTATAAAGACCTCACCTCGGGCCTAATGGACATTTATATTAACTCTTTAAACACACGTATGAACGAAGTAATGAAAGTGCTTACCATTATCTCAACCATTTTTATGCCCCTCACTTTTATAGTAGGCGTCTATGGCATGAACTTCAATCCCGATAGTTCTAGTTGGAATATGCCTGAATTAAACGCCAAGTATGGCTATCCCATCGTAATGTTAGCGATGGTGGGCATTGTTTTAGGTATGGTAAGGTATTTTAGATTCAAAAAATGGTTTTAACTTTAACTTTGTAACCGCTAATGCAAGCCTATGTTTTTTAATATCCTATTACTCGTTATCGGCTTTGTTATACTCATTGCTGGCGCAAACTACTTAGTTAGCGGCTCTTCCAGCATTGCCAAAAAGTTTGGGGTTTCCAATCTTGCGATTGGACTAACGGTGGTGGCATTTGGTACTTCCATGCCTGAATTGCTGGTGAGTGTGCAGTCTGCGGCAAAAGGGTTGCCCGATGCTGCTTTCGGAAATGTGATTGGTAGTAACAACTTCAATCTGCTATTCATTTTGGGATTGGCAGGGATTATCTATCCACTGGTAGTGCAACGTAATACCGTAAAATATGAAGTGCCACTCTCGCTTTTGGCTGCCGGAGTACTATTTATCTTAGTGAACGAGTTTTTAGGCGGTGGCGAGTTTATCTTGTCGCGATTTGATTCGGTTATCTTGCTTTTGTTTTTCGGTGGTTTCTTGCTGTACATCTATCGTTCGATGAAAACTACCTCCGACTATGGTGACGATAACTCCATCAAAATTTATAAAACTCCAATAGCACTGTTGATGGTAGCAGGGGGACTGGCGGGCTTAGTGGGAGGCGCAAACTTGGTGGTCGACAACGCGGTAGAGCTTGCCAAAGGGTTTGGGCTAAGCGAAAAGTTGATTGGATTGACAATTTTAGCTGCCGGAACCTCGTTGCCAGAATTGGCAACCTCGTGCGTAGCAGCCTACAAAAAAAACACAGATATTGCCATCGGCAACGTAGTAGGTTCCAATATCTTCAACATCTTTTTTATTCTTGGTGTAACAGGTCTTGTCAAGCCAATTCCTTACAATCCTGCGCTTAATTTCGACTTGTATGTATTGATGGGCTCTACAGTGGTGCTCATGATTTTCATGTTCACACTCAATACTCGCAAGCTCGATCGTTGGGAAGCCGCCTTGATGTTGATGGGTTATATCGTTTATACCGTCATGCTCATCGGTATAGACAATGGCAGTGTGAAGTTGTGATAACAAAAGTTCAGCTTAATTTGGGTTTCCGCGTTGTCATCATAGCGCTTATTGTGGCTATTCTCTTGTGCATCCCGTTTACTGCAATGTTATTAACCAAAGAAGTAAATTGGGACACCTTCGATTTTGTTATCGCTGGCTGCCTGTTGTTTGCATCGGGACTGGTGATTGACTTTGTCGTCAGAAAAACGGCCGCTAAAAAACGCTTGTTTTTTGTGGCCGCAATTATTCTACTTCTCTTGTTGATTTGGATTGAGCTAGCCGTTGGCATTTGGTAACCATTAAGCTTTATCTTGCGGTTTCACTGCAATGACTGCCCTTACAAAAACCCAACGCTACACTGCTGAAGCGCGCACCAGTTTTCTGCTCGCCTACCCTGTCATGATCAGCATGCTGGGGCAAGTGATGACGGGCGTTGCCGATAGTGTGATGATCGGCTGGACGGGTGCCATTCCATTAGCCGCCTCCTCGCTGGCCAACAGTTTCTTTGGCGTGCTTTTGTTTTTTGGTATTGGCGTAACATACGCCATGACGCCACTGGTAGCTGAAGCCGAAGGTGCCAGCCAACCACAAAAGATTGTGGACTGCCTGAGGCACGGGCTCATAATTAACATTGTCACCGGACTGCTTTTGACGCTGCTGGTAGTGTTTGGGCAGAATGCGCTTTGGCATATTGGCCAACCAGGTGAAGTAGTAGAACTCGCCATCCCCTATTTATTGATTGTTACCTACTCCATTGTTCCAACCATGGTTTTCCAAACCTTCAGGCAATTTGCCGAAGGCATGCAACACACCCGCATGGCCATGGTGGTAATGATTACGTGCAACATTTTGAATGTAGTGCTCAATTATGTGTTAATTTATGGCATTTGGATTTTCCCAGAGATGGGTATGAACGGTGCCGGATGGGCTACATTCATTTCGCGGGTGGGTATGGCCGTTTGGATGGCGTTGTATGTGTATTACGGAAATTACTTCTCGAAATATCGTGCGGGCATTGCGTTTGGCAATTACTCCAAAGCTTTGCTCAACAAAATGCTGCACATCGGTTTACCGGCTGGCTCACAGTTTATTTTTGAAGCAGCTGCATTTGGTTTCTCTGCTATTATGATGGGCTGGATCGGCACCGTGCCGTTGGCGGCACATCAAATTGCCATCAACCTGGCAACTATTAGCTACATGACCACCTCAGGACTGGGTGCGGCAGCCACCATTCGTGTGGGTTTGTTTTTTGGCAAGCGTGATAAGCCAGCCATTCGCACCGCGGGGTTCACGCTCATTGGCCTGGGGCTGGTAATCATGTTTTTGTGGGGCATCGCATTTATTGTCGGAAAGACATTTTTGCCATTGCTTTACATTGACGATACGATGGTGCTGCAAGCGGCCGCCCCGCTGATGATCATTGCCGGTTTCTTCCAGTTATCTGATGGCACGCAGGTAGTATGCGCTGGCGCTTTGCGCGGACTGCAAGATGTAAAAATACCTTCGTTGTTAATTTTTGTTGCTTACTGGATCATTGCCTTACCGATTGGATATGCACTTGCTTTTCACTTGGGTTTAGGCGCTGAAGGTATTTGGTATGGGCTACTGATTGGACTTACACTTACTGCCAGTGCCATGGTGGCGCGATTTCATATGCTGAGCAAGAAGTTGGGGTAATTTTCATATTTTTGATTATGTCTTTTTCCTCAAAACCTGTACGCCTTTCGCAAACCACCATCACCGAGTTGATGATTCCGGCTTATGCCAACTTTGGTGGTAAAATTCATGGCGGCATTTTGCTTTCACTGATGGACAAGGTGGCTTATGCCACTGCCAGTAAGCATGCCGAAACCTATTGTGTTACCGTGTCGGTAGACAAAGTTGAGTTCTTGCAACCTGTGGAAGTTGGCGAACTTGTGTTGATGCACGCGTCAGTCAATTATGTGGGCAAAACTTCGTTGGTGGTAGGCATCCGGGTGGAAGCACAGAACGTAAAGACAGGTATTGTTAAGCACACCAACTCTTCTTTTTTTACGATGGTGGCCAAAGGTGACGATGACAAACCCACACAAGTTCCTGAACTCATTCTCGAGAGCAAAGAAGAAATTAAACGTTTCATCGAGGCTATGCGCATGAAAGAAATAAAAGCCAAAGTGCGCGAACAAATGGATGATGCGAAATCAAAAATTGAAGTAGACAAAGCCCGTAGTCTATTAAAGGGGCAGCGGTGTCAAATCAAAATTCGTTTGTGACTTAATTCTTCGTCATTTACCTTTAGTACTTTAATCCTTAAGTTCTTCTATGAGACTAACCGTTGCTTTAATCTTTTCTATTTTTTCCCAATTCACTTTCGCCCAATACCCCGTTATCCTAACCCAACGCGAGCAGGCAAAAGTTATTGATGAGCTTTTGGAAGACCGCCTCCGCACACTACTCCCCGCTCTCATGCGCAGAGAAGGTTTTGATATGTGGGTGGTGATTTCGCGTGAGTATAACGAAGACCCTGTTATTCGCACATTACTGCCTGCTACTTGGTTTGCTGCCCGCAGAACTACCATGCTGGTGGTGTACGACAAAGGCAAAGATGGCAAGGGCAATGACCTGGGTTTTGAATACCTGGCTGTAGCGCGATATGATGTTGGCAAAATCTTTAAACGTGCTTGGGACCCCGACCGCAACCCAGACCAATGGGAACAGTTGGCTAAAATCATTGAAGAACGAAGCCCGAAGAAAATTGGCGTGAACAAAGCACCCTCTTGGGGACATGCCGATGGAATGACTTCCAATGATTACGACCAACTATTAACTGTTTTACCTAAACGGCTTTACCCGCACGTAACTTCTGCCGAAAAGCTGGCGGTAGCATGGCTCGAAACGCGTACCGAAAAAGAAATGGTCATCTACCAACAGATTTGTCGCATTGCGCACAACATTATTGCCGAAGGTTTTTCGGATAAAGTAATTCAACCGGGCGTAACAACTACCGAAGATGTAGTGTGGTGGTACCGTGAAGAAATCAAGCGACTAAAACTTGACACATGGTTTCAACCCTCTGTTTCCATTCAGCGCAATGAACCAGAGGCCATCACCTCCAAACGCCCCCAACCGCTGGTCATTATGCCGGGAGATCTATTGCATGTCGATTTCGGAATCACCTATTTGAGACTAAATACAGACACGCAACAACACGCCTACATTTTAAAACCTGGCGAAACCGATGCGCCAGAATATTTGAAGAATGCTTTTAAGCGTGGCAACAAACTGCAAGATATTCTCACCGGTAACTTCAAAGAAGGCAAAACCGGCAATCAAATTTTGGCTGACTCGCGCAAGCAAGCTATTGATGGAGGCATCACTCCTTCCATCTACACCCACCCCATTGGTTTCCATGGTCATGCGGCCGGAACTACCATAGGTATGTGGGACATGCAAGAGGGCGTGCCTTTTACCGGTGATTACCCCATGCACTACAACACCGCCTACTCCATTGAGTTAAATGCTTCTGTGTATGTCATCGAATGGAAAAAGGAAATCCGCATTCAATTGGAAGAAGATGGCTATTTTGATGAAACAGGTTTCCGCTACATCGATGGAAGGCAGACGGAGTTGATGGTGATTCCGAAAGGAATTGCGAATGGGAAATAACTAAAAAGTAAAGTTTACTTTTGGTATTGGTAATGCCCAATGAATTCATAGTCAAAAAGAATATCTTCAACAACTTAGCCTGCGCCAATATTGTGAACAACTAAAAATCTCCGACCATCTTCCGACTTTTTTCGAGAGACCAATCCTATATGCGTGATGCCGTGCCCTAGATTCCAGCACACAATATCTCCGGATAAGTAATCAAGAGTGCATTTCAAATTGTCAGCAAGGCTGAATTAAATTTAGGTAAAAAACACCCATTACAAGGCAAAGGTGGAGTTTTTAGCACTGGTGGAAAAACGCTACGATACCCTTCAAGACCTGAATAAGTTGGTCGACTTTTAAGCTACAAGAAGGTTTTTATTGACACTTGGCAGGAGTTCAGCAGGGAAACCCCTTGAAAAGAACTTAGGCGCAGTTCCCAAGGACAGGCGTAAAAAAAAAACTTCACGACTCTGGGAAAAATAGAAATGATAATCGGAATCCATTCAGTAAAGGCAAAAATGGTTTTCAGATAAGTACCAAAATGCAAGAACTGATGACCTATGCCGAAGAAAGTAATGGTAGCGTGGGGAGAGTTATTGAAACTCAACATCTAAAAACTAACGCGACACCTCAACCCAATCTCCCCCATCCTTAATCAAATTAACCAACTCATCCACAGCTTGCGGGGTGGGCACGTTACGCTTCACCACTTCTTTGCCTTTGTATAGAGTGATGCGACCGGGGCCGGAGCCTACATAGCCATAGTCGGCATCGGCCATCTCACCTGGCCCATTCACAATGCAGCCCATAATGCCAATCTTCACACCTTTCAAGTGACTGGTGCGCGAGCGAATTTTGGCGGTGGTCTCTTGCAAATCAAACAGCGTACGCCCGCAAGAGGGGCACGAGATGTATTCTGTTTTGGAGATGCGCGTGCGGGTAGCCTGCAAAATATTGAAAGCAGTTTCGTTCACCACTTTATCTGAACCACAATTTTCGGCTGCGATGAAAACGCCATCGCCTAAGCCGTCAATCAATAGTCCACCCATGTCGGTAGCGGCATACAGTTGTAGTAACTCTGGCTTCAAATCTCGATAAGCGCGACCAATGATCACCGGAACTTGGCATTGATGTTCCATCAGTTCTACGAACAACCTGCGTTGTTCAGGCATGCCATGGTCGTGATATGTGTCAATTACCAACACGGTAGTTCTGTCGGTATTGAGTTTTTCAATCAACCTCGCATTCAAGTCAGGCAAACAAGCGTAAACAAAATTTAACGTATCGGATTGTTCCACTCTTTTTTGATAGTCCTTCGCGGGGATGAACGGATACACTCGCGGCTTACTTTTTTGAGTCAACCATGTTGTATGGTTTTGCACTAATCCTAAGGTGCCAGGAATTTCAAAGTCAATTGTGTTGTCCCCTAAGAAGATATAGTCGCATGCCATGTCGGCAATGTTCCATTTGTCAAGCGGCACCGAGTAGTGGTAGCCCACGGCAAAGAACGAAGCAGGCGTAATCTTTTGCTTCTGCGAGAAGTCGGCCATCACGCGCGGCACATTGTGGCCACCGATGTTCTGCACTTCGTGCGTATGCCTGCGGGTGTACGCAAACGGATCAATGGGATAATGAGTAATTTCAGGAATGACGATGCTTGTCTTGCGGTGGTCGTACCTGCGGGTGAGGTCTTGTGCCACGGGCACTTCTGCCTCGGGTTCTTCCGTGAGCGAAACACGAACGGTGTCACCCAAACCATCTTCCAACAACGTGCCAATGCCAACAGAAGATTTGATGCGGCCATCTTCGCCATCGCCTGCCTCGGTTACACCCAAGTGCAGCGGGTAAGGCTGAAAGTTTTCTTCATTCAACTTCTGCACCAGCAGGCGGTAGGCTTGCACCATCACCTGCGGGTTGCTGGACTTCATCGACAACACAATGTTGTAGAACTGCAGGTCTTCGGCAATGCGCAAAAATTCCAATGCGCTCTCCACCATGCCAAGGGGCGTGTCGCCATAACGGCTCATGATGCGGTCTGACAATGAGCCGTGGTTGGTGCCGATGCGCATGGCGGTGCCATACTCTTTGCAGATTTTCACCAAGGGTGTAAACTTGTCGCGGATGCGATCGAGTTCAGCCTGGTAGGCGGCATCGGTATATTCAATCTCTTCGAATCGTTTTGTGTCGGCATAGTTGCCGGGATTGATGCGCACTTTCTCCACCAGTCTGGCAGCCAGCTCGGCTGCGTTGGGCGTAAAGTGGATGTCGGCAATCAGCGGCACAGTGTAGCCGCGCGCGCGCAGTGCCTTTTTGATATTCTCTAAATTTTGTGCCTCTTTGATGCTGGGTGCGGTGATGCGCACGTACTCGCAGCCGGCATCTACCATGCGGATGACCTGCTCTACAGAGCCCGGGGTGTCCATGGTATCCACCGTAGTCATCGATTGTACTCGGATGGGATTATCTCCCCCGAGGGGCACATCGCCAATGTTTACCACGCAGGTTTTTCTGCGGCTATAGTTAACGAGGGTGTTACAATACTGTTTGAGCTGATCGATGGACGTGTTGATCATTGGCAAAGCAACGTTTGAGAGGACAAAGTTATCGAAAAATGTATGCTTTGAATAACACCTGTGCTAGGGGATTGTTTGAAGTAAACAGCGTTATTTTGGGCGTGCAGCGGGCAGTATGACTCAAATCCTGGAGTATTGAATGACGCCAAACGGTTTGAGTGCCGCACGAAGCACTCGGACTTTTACTTCTATTTTGTTTGCCCAAGCCCTTCGTTGCGCAGGGTTGAAAGGAGCGAACGCTGGCCCTCCGCTGTTCACAGCCTTGCGGTCGCACATGCCCGAGTGGACCGGTCCGTTCGCGCACGTCCACGCACTAGAGTTTCACTTGAAAAGCATTTGTTGCCCATTGGGGTACATGGAATCCACGTTTGGTTAAAAAGCCATCTCTCAGTCATCGAACATATCGATAAGGGTTTGTTCGGGAATCCGATAATGGAAGAATACTGTATCCGCAGTAGAAGGCACGGTAATAGAATATTTCTACAGTGGTAACGATTTAGCGGGAGGTGGTTTTCTAAGTTACCCGCTCAATGTGTGCGCCCAACTTTTTCAATCGACCTTCAATATTTTGATAGCCGCGGTCAATTTGATCCACATTGGAGATTTCACTTTCGCCCGAGGCAGAGAGCGCAGCAATGAGCAACGCAACGCCTGCGCGTATATCGGGCGAGGACATTTTGATGCCGCGCAACGGTTGCTTTCTATCCAAGCCCATAATGCTGGCACGGTGCGGGTCGCACAGAATAATTTGCGCCCCCATGTCGATGAGCTTGTCCACAAAGAACAGGCGGCTCTCAAACATTTTCTGATGGATGAGCACATTGCCTTTGGCCTGCGTGGCTACCACCAACACAATGCTCAGCAAGTCAGGAGTAAAACCCGGCCACGGTGCATCGGCAATGGTAAGAATGGAGCCATCGATAAAGGTTTCAATTTCGTAGCGCTCTTGTGCGGGTATGTGGATATCATCATCGCGGAACTCCATTTTGATGCCGAGCCTCCTGAAAATTTCAGGAATGATTCCGAGCATATCGATACGGCAATTTTTGATGGTGATTTCAGACTGTGTCATGGCGGCCAGGCCAATGAAGCTGCCGATCTCAATCATGTCGGGCAGCAGCGCATGCTCCGTACCGTTGAGTTGTTCTACACCATCAATGGTCAATAGGTTCGAGCCGATGCCGCTAATTTTTGCGCCCATGCGGTTGAGCATGAGGCAAAGCTGTTGCAGATACGGTTCGCACGCAGCATTATAAATGGTGGTGGTGCCTTTGGCCAACACGGCTGCCATAATGATGTTGGCAGTGCCAGTTACAGAGGCTTCGTCCAACAGCATGTAGCAACCCTTTAGTTGCGAGGCATCGATGTTGTAAAGATTTTCGTCTGCGTTGTAATTGAACTTAGCACCCAAGTTTTGAAAACCGATGAAGTGCGTGTCTAACCTACGCCTGCCGATTTTATCACCACCGGGCTTTGGAATGTTCGCTTCGCCATAGCGTGCCAAAATAGGACCTAGCAACATTATTGAGCCGCGCAGTGCAACAGCCTTTTTGCGATAGGCATCAGTTTTTAAAAATGAGGTGTTGATATTGACGGCAGTGAATCTAAAAGAACCTATGCCGAGTTTTTCTACCTTACAACCCAAGTCGCCTATCAATTCGATGAGCTTGTTCACATCCACAATATCGGGAACGTTGTGGATCGTGACGGGTGCAGCGGTGAGCAGCGGTGCGCACAATACTTGCAGTGCCTCGTTTTTGGCACCTTGCGGGATGATTTCGCCTTTTAGCTTAAGCCCGCCTTTGATTTTGAACGAACTCATTGATCCCTTCTGCGGTGTTGGTTGTTGCGCCTGTTTTTATTGAAGCGTTGGTTGCGGTGGTTGCGGTCGCGACCACTTTCACGTGCGTCCCCGTTCGGCCCGGGAGGACGTTGGCCTTTGCGTTCGCGGTATAATTTTTCGAACAAATTGTCTTCGCGCACTTTGTCTAAGTTCAACTGCAATTTTCCTTTTGACATGATAGCGAGATCTTTCACAATCACGGAGTCATCGAGGGTTTCTTTGTTCCAGTTCCCATAAAAGGTTTTCATCAATTTGCCGAGGTAAATTGTAGCCTCCTCGCGTTCTTGCGGGTCTTCTTTTTTGATGGCTTCTTGCACCAAGCGTTCCACATTCTTGCCATAGTGTTTAAAGCGAACATCGCTTTGCGGGTATTCCATTTTGCGCGGCCTCTTAAACAAGATGGTACGGTCGGGCGTGGTAAAAGGGTTGTCGATATCGAGATTGAAATCGGCAATGATGTAAAGGTCATCCCACATGCGTTGCGGATTTTCTTGCGCCTCTTTTGCCACGGGTGCGAGTTGCTTGTTGAGCTCGATAAGCGTGATGGCCATTTTTGTGCGTTTTTCCCTATCGGGAATGGTGCGTATGTAATCCACCAATTTTTGTACGTTGCGGCCGTATTCTTTTAAGATAATGGCCTCGCGTTGTGTGTTGTATTCTGAAATCATATCAATTCTGTGTCTAAGATAATGTTTAATTCTTTGATTTTCTTGAGTTGTGAATCATTGGTGAAGAAAGATTTACATCCGCTGTTGATCGTTGAAGCAATTTGCAGTGAATCTAATCCTTTTAAGAACGGATATTTTGCTTTCATTGAAGAGGCAACATCTGCGGTTTCGTAGGTGATGTTGAATACTGAAAAACCGAATTTGTCAAACAATTCATTAAAGTGGGCAGGGGCTTGGAGTTGATTTGTTCGCTTAGACCCCACTTTAAATTCTGACACTGAAATCACGCTTGTGTAAAATTTTGCCTCATTCGAAAACTGCTCTGAGAGAAACTTCTCAATAAAATCACCGAAAACTGGATACTTTTCGATTAAATAAATGAAAGGACTGGTGTCAATAAAAATAGTTTCAAATTCGGTCATCCGCTCGAAGCTGGTTTACATATTCTTGAGCATCCATGTTCCAAACGCCTTTGCCTGATCCTTTGATTCTACCGAGAATTTTTTGTGCGTATTTCTTCCTGTCTGCCTTTTCGAGTGTGTACAAATAGGCCTGCTCTTTTTTTTTAGTAGGTAAGCCTTCTATTTCTCCAAGTATTTGCTTTACACTCATATGCCAGCGTGTATCTTCAACTTGGCAAAGCTAAGCAATAACGTCTTCTCGCCAAAATCAGCAAATTGTATTTTAGCTTTTCGCTCAGCACCCACTTCTTCCAACAGCATCACAGTGCCAAAGCCAAACTTGGGGTGCTCTACCTTCATACCAGCCGCCAGTCCCTTGGTATCGCTGGGCACAAAATCAGCCGAAGGCTTGTAGGCCATGGGCTTCACCACGGGCTGTGAGCTCACCGTCTTTTTCATGCCGGTAACAAAACTTTTGGCAAAGTGGGGATTGGGCACCACCGAATCCATACCGCCAAACTTAGTGCTGGTTTTGATATAGCGTTTGTCGATGTCATCTAAGAAGCGGCTTGGCTCACAGTTCTTCAATCGCCCGAAGCGATAGCGCGTGAGGGCGTAAGACAAGAACAGTTTCTTTTGCGCCCGCGTGATGGCCACATAAAACAACCTGCGCTCTTCTTCCAACTCCGCGCGACTGCTGAGCATCATCTGCGAAGGGAACAGATCCTCTTCCATGCCCACGATATACACGTTTTTGAACTCAAGGCCCTTGGCCATGTGGATGGTCATCAGCGTTACCTTGTCAGGATCGTTGTCTTTGTTTTCATCTTGCCCGGTAACGAGGGATACTTCTTGCAAAAATGCGCCTAGGCTTTTGTCTTCCTTTTCAGGATCATCCACATACTCCTTAATGGCGTTCAGCAACTCTTGTACGTTTTCGTATCGGCTTAAGCCTTCGGCAGTTTTGTCTTCGTACAATTCTTTCAACAAGCCAGACGATTTGGCGATTTCGGCAGCGGCTTCGTAAGCATCTTTGGTTTGCAC
>JBJTHA010000195.1:0-14516 GCA_046094265.1 Cytophagales bacterium | reverse complement strand
AGATTGAACTGCAACAAAACATCAACCACATAATCGTACCATATGGTTCTGGCCTTGCCTCCTTCTGGTTGGTTGGCTACTGCTTGTGTAATTTGCAATGCTGTGGTTTCGTTGTCTTGGTGGCTCGAGGCTGAGCGTAGCCCATGGCCACATAGGGCACACTAAACAGGGTGAGGCCGAGGTAGAAAATGAACGACCAGAACATGAAGAAGTAGAAATTGTAGGTAATACCATCTTCGCGGTACAACTGCCACATGATGACAAATGAGATCCCCATTAACACAGCGCCCATAAACACGTAATGCCTGCGTCTGCCCCAGCGCGACTTGGTGTTGTCCGAAATGTAGCCCATGATGGGATCGGTAATAGCATCGAACACGCGCGGCAAGAAGAAAATGAGACCCCACATCCAACCGGGAAAACCTAGGTCTTGCACCAGCACCACCATAAAGATACCCAAAACTTGCCTTCAACGGCACATCGTGGGGAAGGCACAATTTGAACACGGGCAAGAAACAACGGTCCTTGGTATTTGATGAAAACTCCAATCGCCTCTATGTAGGGTCGCAGGGGGATTTTGGATATTTCGAAGATAATTGGCGATATACATCGTTGGTGTCAAAGATTGCCCGGCAGTATGCGGACTTTGATGAAGTGTGGAATGTTCTATTATTTGAATCGAAAGTCTACTTCTGCACCTTTCGGGGCATCTACGTGTACGATGGAAATACTGTTTCGGTGGTCAGTAGGCCGGGTGGTTTCAACCGTTCGTTCCTGGCGGGCGCCCGCCTGTTTACCCAATCGCCAGCGGGTGCCTTGTTTGAAGTGAAAGACAAAGATTTAATTGCCATACCACAGAAAGACCATACCAACCAAATTGTCGCTGGATTGATCAAAAATGAACTAGGTTATTTATGTGTCTACAATTCGGGTAAGATTGAGGGGTTGCAAGCAAGTGCAACTTCACAAAACTATGCACCTCTAACTGAACTTTTGTCGGGTAAATATGTGAATCACGTGCTACAAATCTCAGATGGGAGATTGGTCGTTTCCACGCAGCGCGCAGGACTCTTCATTCACAATTTGCGGTCTGGTACCACAGAGCATATTTCAGTTGCTGACGGTTTGATATCAAACGCTTGCCTCAAGACGTATCAAGATCACACTGGCAATTTGTGGGTGGGTATGCAAAATGGGATTGCACTAATTGACATCAATTCGCCATTGAGGTTATTGAACAGAGACATTGATTTGCAAGGGAGTGGCTATGAGGCATTTGATAAAGATGATGGCAGCTATTACACCACTAGCAATGGAATTTACTTTTTACCCAAAAACGCAGATAAATGTATTTTCTTAACCGGAACTGAGGGACCTGCTTACGGTTTGCAAATGATCGGCAAAAAACTCTATGCCGGCCATCATACCGGTTTGTTTTTGTTAGAAGGAGGGAAAGCATTAAGGCACACTACCTGCGATGGACTGTGGCAGATAAAACAACTCCAGTCCAACCCTGAGTTTGCCATTGGCGGCACCTACTCAGGGCTGTTGCTTTTTCAGTTCGATAAAAAGGGTGAACTGAGCGTGGTTCAAAAGGTTGATGGATTCAAAGAGTCGAGCCGGTTTTTTGAAGAAGACCGCAAAGGACGCCTGTGGGTGGGGCAGTATTACAAGGGGCTTTACCGACTTACCCTCAACCGGTCGTTAACGGTTGCTACTGTAAAAAAAATTTCCACCGAGCAACTTGCCTTGGAGCAATATTTGGTGTTAAGCAAAATTGATGACGAACTTTATGTCAGCACGGTTAACGGAATTTTTAAGCTGGATCAAATAAGTGATCAGATTGTAGAGTCAGCAATTTTTTCAAAAACGGTTGGGCAACAATGGGTTTACCAGTTTGCACAAGACCACAGCAAAAATGTGTACGTGCACTCAGAAAACAAGCTGGGCATGTTCAAGCAAGTGAGTATTGGTAAGTACGTATACTTGCCAACCTCCCTCTTCCAGCTGAGGCAATTCTTTAATAACGATCTCCTTCATGTTTCCACCAATGTGCACCATGGTGTGATGTTCAATGCCAATGAAGGATTTATCTATTATAACCCTGATTTAGAAGAGCAGGTGTCTGTAACCGAAGCTCCGCTGGTAAGCAGGGTGTATAGCGTTGCCGAGGATAGTGTTCTCTACGAGCGAAAACCTTTTGAGGCAAGGGGTGAGAAAATGGCAGCCATTCAAATTTCTGAAGGCACCAAAGTGCTTCAATTAACAATCGAGTCATTTAAATTTAAAGATGTCAGCAATCAGCAATTTCGTTTTTTTTTGAAAGGTTTTGACGAGGTATACGGAGCTTGGAGTACTTCGGGCACAAAAGAATATACCAACTTAAAACCTGGAAACTATACGTTTATTGCGCAAACTGTTGACCCCAGAGGCGAGATCATTACCAGTCAAGCTTTAGAAATACAAGTAGCACCTCTGTTTTACAAAAGCAATGTAGCAAAGGCACTTTATTTCATTTTGTCTATACTTATTTTGTACCAAATATACCGACAGCAGCGCCAGTACTACCGCAGAAAGCAAAAGCGCTTGGAGCAGGTGAAGCAGACGGAGTTAGCGGCAAAGCAACAAGAGTTGCAGGATTTAAAAGAAGAACAAATCAAGCGCGAACTGAGTCATGTCAACAACTTGTTGGCAGCATCTACTATGAACCTAGTGGTAAAGAATGAGTTCATGGAAAACATCAAAGAAGAAATACGGCAAGCAAAAGCAACCGATAAAGTGCAAGATCAACAAAAAGCACTGGAGCGCATTATTAAAGAAATTGACACTACATTAAAGGTGCAAGAAGATTGGCAACAATTCGAGCATCACTTTGACCGTGTACATGGTGATTTCTTAAAGCGTCTGACAGCGCAGTTCTCTGACCTAACCCCCGGGGAGCAGAAGCTTTGCGCCTTTCTGCGCCTGAACATGGACACCAAAGAAATTGCGAACCTAATGACGATCTCCCCTCGAGGCGTTGAAATTGCTAGATACCGTCTGCGAAAGAAGTTTAAGTTGGAGACCCATCAAAACTTAGCGAAATTTATATTGGAATATTAGAGGATCGAAAGACAGCAGCGCAACGCAAAAAACCTTTCAGTGGTTTTCATTTTCAAGGTTAGACGTTGACTGAGGGATTCGTAGACGAATCGTTGATACCGTTAAATTTCGAAGTATCATTTGGGTTGAATTATTGCCGTTCCACTTTGCAAACGGTTTCGATGGATAGACGCGGAAAAATAAATAACAGGTTCTTGTATCCTTGTTTTCGCTTTGTACCTTTAAGCAATGCCTACGCCCAAACTTTTATCCGCATACCAGCCCAGCCCCAATACGTGGGATGAGATGCTGTTGGATGGGAATATCCGGCGGCAATATCAGATTTTTTTCGAGAGCCTACGAAAGTCTTCTATCACCGATTTAACGCGTAAAGATGATCTGGCCAAAAAGCTTTTCATGAGTCAGGGAATTACGTTTACGGTGTATAGCGATGGGGAAGGCATTGAAAAGATATTTCCGTTTGACATCATTCCGCGCATCATCACCGCGGCTGAATGGACGCATATTGAGTCGGGTATTAAACAAAGGCTGAAGGCACTTAATTTATTCTTGAACGACATTTATCACAAGCAGGCCATTCTGCGTGATAATGTTATTCCTTCCGCACTCATCCACACGTGTTCTAATTTTTCAAAGGAAATGGTGGGGGTAGATGTTCCGTTTGGCATTTACACGCACATCTCGGGTATTGATCTCATCCGCGACAGCGATGGGTCGTTTTATGTGTTGGAGGATAACCTGAGAACACCCTCGGGCGTGTCGTATATGTTGGAGAACCGAAACATGACTTATCGGATTTTCCCTGGCCTGTTACCACAAAACAATGTACGCTCCATCAAAGATTACCCCGATTTGCTGCTCAAAAATTTGATGGCACTTTCCAACCGACAAACCAGTAACCCCACAGTGGTTTTGCTGACGCCTGGTATTTTTAATTCGGCCTACTTTGAACATACTACACTCGCTCGGCTGATGGGCGTGGAGTTGGTGGAAGGAAAAGATTTGGTGGTGAGTGATGCCAAGGTGTATATGAAAACCACGGCCGGCCTCCAGCAGGTAGATGTGATTTACAGAAGGGTAGACGATGAATTTTTAGACCCGTTGGTTTTTAACCCGAACAGTATGTTAGGAGTATCGGGTTTGTACTATGCCTATCGCAAGGGTAATGTGGCCATCATCAACGCGCCTGGCAATGGTGTAGCCGATGATAAGGCGGTGTACACCTACGTGCCGCAGATGATTAAATACTACCTGAATGAGGAGCCCATTTTAAAAACGGTGCCCACCTACTACATGGACAACCGTGAGCATTTTGATTTGGTGTTTGGTCAGGTGCGGAAAATGGTGATTAAGAAAACCAATGAAAGTGGTGGCTATGGTATGTTGATGGGCCATGCCGCCAGTGACCAACAGATTGCAGATTATAAAGTTGAAGTAGAGAAAAACCCCCGACAGTTCATTGCGCAGCCAATGATTCAACTGTCTTCGGTGCCGTGTTTTATCAACAATCAAGTTCAGCCCCGCCACGTGGACTTGCGCCCGTTTGCGCTTTATGGACCTTCGGGTATTGAAATTGTGCCGGGTGGTTTGACGAGGGTGGCTTTGCGCGAAGGTTCATTGGTTGTGAACTCATCGCAGGGTGGAGGAAGTAAAGACACTTGGGTGCTGGGATAAAAAATGCTAATGCAGATGTTTCATTTAGGGTTTGTTGAAAGTGTATTTGTTGAGCTACCAATCGGCCAACTGAATTCTGAAATCTTAATTCTGAAATCTTAATCATTTATGTTAAGCCGAGTTGCAGATTCTGTTTTTTGGATGGCCCGTTACTTGGAGCGCAGCGATAATTTATTGCGCTTATTGCGCACGGATTACATTGCCTCGCAAGATGAGTTGCTCGACTACGATTGGCAGTTGCTGGCTACCCAATTTGGTAACCCCACACAGCCGCTAAAAGGAAGCACGTATCGCGATGCACTGCATTATCTGGTGGTCAGTCGTGAACATGAGCATTCGGTTTTCAACAACATCGTTCGCGTACGTGAGAATGCACGCTCGGTGCAAGATTACATTACCAAAGAATTGTGGCAATCGCTTAACGATTTTTACCATCGCATCCGCGACCCACAAACGGAGACGTTTATTACCAAGCAAGATCCCGTTACCGCATTTGATATTTTGTTACGGGAGAGCATTGTATTCTACGGAACGGTAGATGTCACCATGAACCGTGGTGAAGGCTATACATTTTTGAATTTGGGCAAATACATGGAGCGGTGCTTGCAATGCTTGGATATTTTGGAGTTCAAACGAAAGCAAATGGAGAAGACCGATCAAGCTTCGGTGCAATGGAAGTATTTATTATACGCATTGTCGGGTTATGAATTTCATACAAAGTACTATAAAAATGCATTGCAAGTAGAAGAAGTCATCCATCAGGTGTTGTACAACCTACAATTTCCTCATTCGGCCAGCTATTGTTTGGTGCAAATGGATCGTTACTTTCAGCGACTGTTGCCCGTTTCAAAAGCAGAGTACTTCAACGAAATTGGTGGATTAATACGTGCAATGAGCGAATCTGTTGAGGCGTATCAACACCAACCCCCCCTGATAGCAATTGAGAAATTAATACCCGACCTTCGTTCGAAATTATTCTATTTTAATCAACGCTTGGCCACATTATACTTTGGTTATTCCTAAAGGCCGCTAAAACGAAACATGCCCGTTCTTTACGTCCACCATCGCACGCATTACCATTATCCGCATTGGGTGGTTGATTCTGCCAACCAAATTAAGTTGTATCCACATGAAGATGAACAGCAGCGCATAGTAGACCATCGCCTCGTGATTTCGGGCAACCCGCCAGTGTTTACCTTTCAAGACTACTTCGAGAATACAACTGGCTTTTTTACCATCATTCAACCACACCGTGAGTTGTCAATCGAAAGTTTTTGCCGGGTGGAAATTCGAGAGCGGTTGTTGCCGCCCCGGCAGCCTGCCTCAAGCGTTTGGACCGAATTGTTATTAAATAAATGGCAAACGAAGTGGCACGATTACTTGTATGCTGAGGCCACCCAAAACCAATCTGCCATCGAACGTGCAGTGCATTTGAATTCAAACGAACATCCCTTGGATGAACTGCTCAGGCTATCCGAGTTCATCTACCAAAACTTTGAGTATAAAAAAGGTGTGACTACGGTAGATACGGACATCGATGAGATTTGGAGTTTGCGGGCAGGTGTATGTCAAGATTTTGCCCATCTGTTGCTATACATGATGCGGTTGCGCGGAGTGCCGTGCCGCTACGTCAGTGGTTACATTTGTCCGGGCAATCACGAGTGGCGTGGAGAGGGTGCCACACACGCGTGGGTAGAGGCATGGTTGCCTGATGTAGGGTGGGTGGGCATAGACCCTACCAATAAATGCATGGCAGGTGAACGCCACGTGCGCATTGCCGTTGGGCGTAATTTTGTTGACTGTACGCCTGTCAAGGGAACGTACAAAGGGGCGGTTGAGCACTTGCTCGAGGTGGCGGTGCAGTTCAGTACCGAAGTTTTTTCTGAGCAACAACTTGTGCCGAAAGAAGTAACACCTGAGCAGCAAGCTTATTTCAAAAAAGGCATTGCCGAAACATACGATTCTTACAAATTGCGTCAGCAACAGCAGCAACAACAATGACAACACGAATATCCTCTACCACTTTCATTTTAAAATCTTTTTTCTGCTTTTTGGTGTTTGCTCTAGCCTTGGAAAATCCAGCGGTAAGCCAGTCTCAGGCTTATTTTCCTGATTCAATTTGGCAAACAAAAAAGCCGAGCGAAGTGAGGATGAATGCAGCGCTATTGGACAGTGTGGTGAAGTTTGCCATACGGAATGAGAACAAAGTGGAAACTGATTTGCGCATTGCGTGCCTCAAGGCATATGCGGCTGAGCCGGGCTACAAGTTTTTTGGCCCGTTTAAACATCGAGGTAAACCTGCGGGCGTTATTATTAAGAATGGCTACATTGTGGCGCAGTGGGGTGATGTAAGCCGAGTGGACATGACCTTTAGCGTTACCAAAAGTTACTTGTCTACAATGGCAGGGTTGGCCTATGACCAAAAGTTGATTCGAAAAATTGACGAACCCGTTGCGAATTATGTTGAAGAAAAATTTGATGGAGTCTACAATGGTAAAATCACGTGGCGGAATTTACTTACACAATCCAGCGATTGGTCGGGGTGCTTGTTTGATTTTTGCGATTGGGCCGACCGCCCACCCAAGCAAGGAGGCATTGACGATTGGAAGAATCGAAAACAGGTTGAGCCTGGTTCGGTGTTTGAATACAACGATGTGCGGGTGAACTTACTCGCTTATTCGTTGCTGCAAGTTTGGCGCAAACCGTTGCCAGTTGTGCTGAAAGAAAAAATCATGGATCCAATTGGTGCATCCACTACTTGGCGCTGGCACGGGTATGAAAATTCATTCGTCAATGTAGACGGCCAAATGATGCAATCTGTGAGCGGAGGTGGGCATTTTGGAGGTGGGCTTTTTGCCAACACACTAGACCACGCACGTTTTGGTTTACTTTTCGCCCGCAAGGGCAGGTGGAAAAACCAACAATTAATTTCTGAGCGTTGGGTAACAGCCGCTGGGCAACCTTCGCTGGCCAACCCATCCTATGGTTTTATGTGGTGGACCAATCATCAGGGTAATCTGGGTACTAATATTTCTAAAAACGTTTTCTATGCCGATGGCTTTGGCGGTAACTACATTGTGGTAGACCAAGAAAATGATTTGGTGATTGTTGCGCGCTGGTTGGATTCCGGAAAAATAGGAGAGTTGTTGCAGCGAGTGACGAGTGCGATACAAAAGTAATCACTCCAAAAACGCATCCATCGCCACCGTTGGTTTGCCTGCATCATCAAAAGCCCCTAATCCATAGCCTTGCCATTTGGCATAGCTCTGCGGCTCCCAATAAAAAACGCCCAAACCGTTATTGTTACTCACGCTTTTTGTTTTAGCGATAATGTCTTTCAAAAAAAGATTGCAGAGACCTGGCTGGTCGGCAGGCATGCCCACTTCTACTACCATCACCGGAGTGTTGTACCGAGCTACTAAATCATTCATGTTTGCCAGGCACCGCGCATTGGTATTGGCCCAGTCGTTTACACCACCCGAAGCCCAAGTAGGGTAGAGCGATAGCCCGATGATATCCCACTTGGCACCGTTGCTTTTCAATCCATCAAACATCCAGCGGTACAAGCCGTTGTCGTAGCCGTTTGATAAGTGCACAATTACTTGACTGGCAGGGCTTACTTCTTTTACTGCGTCATATCCCGCTTTTACAAAACCAGCAAAGTAGGCCATCGACTTGGAGGCGCGGCCAACCTCCCAAAGCATTCCATCATTGGTTTCATTTCCTACCTGCACCCATTCAGGTGTTATACCTACCGTCTTCAATGTGTCCATCACCTTTTTGGTGTAGTTGTATAAGGCCGTCTTCATATCATTGAAAGGCATAGCAGCCCATGCACTTGGAATAAATTGTTTGCCAGGGTCTGCCCAATCATCACTATAATGAAAATCAATCATTAATCGCATGCCCAAATTTTTTGCGCGCAATGACTTTACTATCAAATCACGTGTGTTGTTCCAGCCTTTTTTGGGATTGACCCAAGCCCGCAGGCGAATAGAATTAATTCCCTTGGATTTTAAGAGTTGCATGCACTCTTGCTGCACGCCATTATTGTTGAAGAACTTCACGCCTGCTGCTTCCATTTCCGTCAGCCACCCAACATCAGCACCTTTGGCAAAGGCAACTGCTGATGGTGGTGTGTTGTCGGGCGGAGGCGTGCTGGTCGTTGAAGAGCAACCTACCCAGCCCATCGCGATAATCAGTAACAAAGGGGATACATTTCTCATAAGGCATCGTATGTAATGAATCAAAAATAATCACTAAAGTTGGTAGTTTTAAGTGATGGCAAAAAAGTCGCAATGGGTAACGATTGGCAAGCGTAAGGTTGAGCTGAGCAATCTCGACAAAATACTTTTTCCGGAAGACAACATTGTAAAGGCCGAAGTGATTGAGTACTACCTCAATATAGCGCCTACGCTGCTTAACCACGTCAAAGGTCGCGCACTAACACTGATCCGGTTTCCCGATGGCATTCATGGCGAGACTTTTTATCAAAAGAACCGACCCGATTGGTCGCCTGAATGGGTTGAGTTCGAGAAGTTGGGAAAAGAAGAGAAGAAAGACTACATCATTGCCACCGAACCCGCCTCGCTGGTATGGTTGGCCAACTTGGCATCGCTAGAGTTGCACCAACTGCACAGCCGCAGGCCTCACTTCGAGTGCCCCGACTATATGGTGTTTGATTTAGACCCGCCAGAGGGCTACGATTTTAAGAACGTGGTGCCCATTGCCTTTGATTTGAAAGACGCTATTGAGCGCCACGGCTACACGCCTTTTATAAAAACGACAGGCGGAAAAGGTATTCACATATGTTGCCCCATTCAGCCAAAGTTCGATTTTCACTTGGTGTTTGAAGCTGCGCAATCCATTGCGCAACCATTTGTTGATGCCAATGCGAATACCACGTTACACATCAAGAAAGATGCTAGAAAAGGGCGGGTATTGATTGACATCTACCGAATACGGTCGGGGCAAAGTATTGTGTCGCCCTACAGCTTGCGCGGAAGGGTAGGAGCGCCCGTTTCGATGCCTGTAACGTGGCAAGAATTGGAAAAAGTGAAATCGCCAACTGAGTTTACTATCACCAACGCCTTGAGCTTGGTTACCGAACGGGGCGATGCGTGGGAGGGCATGGATGCCTTTGCGGTGGAGATTCACACCCATCGTACAACGTTTGTTGCAAAGGAACTTCCGAACCACGCGAAACGCAAAACACCGGCTCAACTAGAATCGTACGAGAAGAAGCGTAATTTCAAAAAAACGCCCGAACCGAAAGCAGAAGTCGACATTAGCGGAGGAAACAATTTTGTGGTACATCGCCATCATGCATCGCATCTGCATTACGATTTGCGTCTTGAGCAGGATGGTGTTTTAAAGTCGTGGGCTGTGCCGCGAGGCTTGCCGCCATACCCGGGCGTAAAGCGATTAGCGGTGCAAACAGAAGACCACCCGATGAAGTATTTAACTTTTGATGGCACCATCCCCAAAGGGCAATATGGAGGAGGAGAAATGTGGATATATGCGTTAGGCAAATACCAAGTTACAAAAGAGAAGAAAGATGGCTTTTACTTCCGACTGAATAGCAAGGAAATAAACGCAGAGTACCGCATCCACAAAATGAAGCAAAAGGAATGGTTGCTAGAACGAGTGGACGAACCGCAAGTCAATTTTCTTAAAAACGAAATCCAACCGATGTTGTCGGACAGTGCGGAAAAACCACCGAGGGGTGACGATTATTTTTATGAGGTGAAGTGGGACGGCATTCGCGCATTGATTGCTTTGGAGGATGGCAACATCAAAATTAAAACCCGTAACCAATTGGATGTAACCGCACAATTTCCTGAATTAACTAAAGCGGACAAATCTTTTCGCGCCTCCTGTGGATTGTTTGATGCGGAAATTGTTTGCTTGGATAAGTTGGGCCGGCCGGAATTCAAGAAAGTAATTCAGCGAATGCAACAAAACGGAACAACTTCCATTGATCGCCTTTCTAAAGCACAGCCCGTAAACTGTTATGTTTTCGATTGCTTGTATTTGGATGGGCGCTCGTTGGTGAACGAGCCTTTACAGAAACGAAGAGAATGGTTGAGAGATGCCATCAAAACAGACTCGCCTTATCGGCTGAGCGAAGTGGAAGAAGATGGTGAATCACTTTTTAAGGCTGCGAAGGTACACGACTTGGAGGGTATTATGGCGAAGCGCAAAGATGGCAAGTACCTGATAGGAAAACGCAGCGATTTATGGTTGAAGATAAAAGTGCGTCAAACGGCCGAGTGCGTCATTATTGGCTTTACGCAAGGAAAAGGCGATCGCTTGACCACCTTTGGTGCGTTGCAGTTGGCCGAAAGAAAAGGTGATGAGCTCCATTATCGTGGCAAGGTGGGCACAGGCTTTGACGATGCCACTATGAAGGGGATAGTAAAAGATCTACAAAAATTAGCAAACAAGAAAAAACCATCGCTCAAGGGTGGAAAGATAGTAGATGAGAAGATCACCACTTGGGTAGAGCCAAAGTTGATGGCCGAATTGAGTTATGCGCGCCTCACGCAAGATGAGATGTTTCGCGAACCGGTATTTGTCAGGTTACGGCCTGATTTCTAAAACAAATTCTTCCACATTGAGAACAGCAGCATAAAATCAGATACGCTCAAACAGTTTGATTTCGGCAAGCGTTACCCGTCTGCACGGCAGATATTGCGGGGAAATTTTATGTGTTTTTACTTGCTTTTTGCGCAACTGAAGCCAGAATCAAAAATATTTCCCCTCATTGAGTCCGTTTGGCTATATGGCTGAACCCAGCCATATACTTCGCATTGTGGTAATGGTAAATGTGCTTCTTGTGTGATAAGTGCCCGTCTATCACTTCACTAAATTGATGGAAGTAGAGTTTACGCAGTACCGCTTGCCCGTAAGGGTAGGTCCATCGTCAAATAGGTGTCCGAGGTGAGAACCGCATTTTCCGCATAGGATTTCCGTGCGTACCATTCCGTACGACCGGTCTATCTGCTGAACGATCTTCCCGCCTTCAATTTCCTTATCAAAACTAGGCCAACCACAGTCCGAATCGAATTTCATATCTGAGGTGAACAACTCGTTACCGCATGCAGCACATTTATACACGCCCTTTTCGTGGGTAAAGTAATATTTCCCTGCAAATGGACGGTCTGTGCCTTTTTCACGCAAGATGTGGTATTCCTCAGGGGTGAGTATCTTTTTCCATTCCGCTTCGCTACGCACGATTTTCTTTATAGTATCAACAGCGGTGCTGGTAGTCGCTGCCTTTTTAGTTTGCCCTTGGCAACCGACAGCAGCCAACAAAACAGTGAGGATCAATAGACGTTGCATTCTCTGTATTTATAAATACGACCTACGTAAAACAACTGTCGGGCGGTTTTGGTTTTAGGGTAAATTAAGTGGGATTGTCGCGGCTACTACCTTTTCTACTAAAACAGCAGCATGATGATTGTTAACACAATGCCCGCAGCAGTGAAATACAGTCCTTTTTTAAAAATATCGGAAGTAGGTATAAACATCCAAAAAGCAGAGATAACAAAGAACAAAAGCGAAATACCAAAGAAAATATTTAGAAAGAACAGTGGGCTTTTGGTCGTAGCCTTGTGCATTTTAGTAAGCTTCTCCAACGCATCAGGTAGTTCTTTTACTGTAAGGATTGCCTCGCCCGTTTTGGTATTGAACGTGCCGTTTTGGAAGTACACTAAATCACCTTCGGTTTTCTCGATTTTGAAGTCGCGCACACGCAAAGCCTTGCCCAGTTCCTCTAACGGAGTTTCCACGGGCAGCGTACTGGTTTTCATTTTTTCTTTTTTTAGAAAGTCAGTATTACGAAAAATCATCACAATTCCGCTTACGGCATAAATGGCCATAATGCCTGCGAGGAAGAAACCGAGATACCGATGGTAAACGCGCATGTTTTGAGAGCTCATATCGTATTGAAAATATTTAAGTGGTAGCCCCAAATATAATCTTAAAAATAAGAACAATGCCTATTTTTGATTTGATGATCAAAGGTTAATTATTCTTTGAAACTTGTTTGCAGATTTTTTATTTGATCTGCCAGCGGATAAGCGGAGACTGTTCAATAAGTGAGACAGTAATTCCTATAGACTTACGACAATAGTGTGCAGGAGTTCAAAACCCGTTGAAACGCTCCCGGTTAAAGTGGCCAATTCCGTTGATGTGCCATCTGAAAAAACATTGTCGTTTGCATTAGCCGTATATCCGCTCATTCCTTTGGTATATCCATTGGCGGTAGAGGCATTCACTTGATTGACGGCACTACTTTCTCCTTCCGGGAAGGCAATTTGTGTCACCAATAGCGATGTTCCAGTAGCTGTGTAAATGTGTACATGAATGTGGGTAGCTCTTCCGCTGTACCAGCCGGGAAAAATCGTTTTAAAACCTACTTGCCCGTTAAGATCGGTGGTTTGTCTTCCGCGCAGAAAATTTACCGCTGTGTAGTTGACGGTTTGCATACCGGTGCCTCCATATTGCGAGTAAGCTCCGTCTTTGTCGCAGTGCCAAATGTCAACTACCACGCCCGTCAGTGGCGCACACCCGTTGTTTTTGTTTTGAATAGTTAACTTCACAGATAGTTCAACGCCAGTTCTGTCAGAGCGAATGTCAGCCATCACCAGGTTATCAGGATTTTTGGTGGGAAATGGCCCGGCTGTTTCTAAAGCAGTGGTGGCACAGATACCAGCGTTGGTCGCATTAGTTGGCGTTGCTTCGTCACCTTTACAAGCCAGCACAATCGGTGCTACACTGAATGTACCGAGTCTTCTTAAAAAATCTTTTCTTTGCATTTTTCCTTTTGACTAAATAAAAAGGTGGAGTGTTTTACTCCACCCTTAAAACAAACATCTACCTCAATTATCTACCCAAAGTTTTTGTTGTGGTTACACCATTGATGGTAACGCTGAGTGTTCTGTTAGAACATGAGCCATCACCAAAATCCAACACTACCGTATCCGTGCGGTAAACAGTAGACACGGTTCCACTCACGGGTGATCGCCTCTCTCTGCCGCACGAGAGATCTTCCTTCACGGGGCTAGTCGTTGTATTTGAGTAGATCACGGTGCCGTCTGCAAGGTTTACTGCACTGGTTGCTTCAGTCTTAATTTCACCACTTGTCGGTTTTCCCTTTGCATCTAACACTATGGCAGATGTTCTTTGTCTGTTTGAAGTCCAACTGGCAACTGTGCCATCTGCCAAGGTTATTTTGCCATTGCTGACATTCGTGCTTGATGAGCCAATACCAGTTGCCGTGTCAAATTTTGACACGCGTGTTTTGGTGCCTTCAATCAAAATTCCATTTACCTTATAGTTTTGGTAGCTGATCGATTCAGTTTTGTCATTGGCTGAGCCCGAACGAAGTATAGTAATTACTCCCTCGCGGGTAATTGAGTTGTCTCCGCGGGTAACCGTCACACCCGTTCCAAAATCAACCACTGTCTTTACGATTTTAGCAAGCAGCGAATCCATTGCCGGAAATTGCTTGCCGCTAAAACTTGCGCCTTCTGGTCCACCACCGTTTTGGTCAGGCACGGGCAGTACCACCTTGTTACCCGCTGCATCGTAGTGGGTAACGGTTGCACCACTTCTGCCAAACATGCGAAGGCCGCGAACGTCACCTGCGCTTTCGGCATCTACAATCGCTGCCAATTCATCTGTTGTCGCAATAAAACTGGTGCCATCCAGCAATTCATTTTTGCAGCGGCCTT
>JBJTHA010000194.1:0-11997 GCA_046094265.1 Cytophagales bacterium | reverse complement strand
AGTAGTTGCCAATAATTTCCGTTTCAAAGAATTCACCTCTGCAGAGAGCGAGAATCCGATCCCTTCATATCCCATGGCGAAAGAGTCTCCGATCAAGTACATCGTCTTTATTTCAAAAGAAAATAGAACCTATGATGAGGTGTTTGGTCAGCTTCAGAATGGAAAGGGAGATTCTTCTCTCGCTCACTATGCTAAAGATGTTTCGTTCACGAACAAAAAGAAAACGATGAAAGTGGAGAAAGCGACCGTGATGCCCAATCATTTGGCATTGGCCGAGCAATTTACAATCAGCGATAACTTTTATGTTGACTCGGATGTGTCGGCCGATGGGCATGTGTGGCTGACCAATACGTATCCCACTCAATGGATGGAGACACATCATCCAGCATCCTACGGTGGCAAACGAGGGCAGAAAGAAGAATCAAAAGCACCGGGCAAGTTTGGTATGACAGGTGCAGCTGGAGCAATTTTTCCGGAGAGTTACAACCAAGCCGGTAGTATGTGGGAGAATTTTGAACGACATGGAATCGAATTTTATAATTTTGGTTTTGGGGTCGAGTTTGATGCGGGTGGGTTTTCTGATTCAACATTTAAATATGGTGGCGTCCGTTACTTAGTCAATTATCCATTGCCCGGCCCGTTGTACAATCGCACGTCTCGGCAGTTTCCGACTTTTAACATGGCCATACCCGATCAGTTTCGTGCGGATATTTTCATCAAAGAGATCACTGAAAAATATATCAATACGAAGAAGGGATTGCCATCGGTGCTAACACTCCAGTTGCTGAACGACCACGGGGCAGGTGAGCGTGCGAATGCAGGATTTCCGTTTAACGAAAGTTACATGGCCGATAATGACTTGGCGCTAGGTAGAGTAGTTGAATTTTTGAGCCATACCGAATATTGGAAAAATATGATGATTGTGGTGACCGAAGACGATGCGCAAGGTGGCCGCGATCATATTGATGCCCATCGTAGTATTTTGATGGTGATGTCACCCTATGCGAAAAGGAATTTCAACAGTCACCAACATTATAGTTTTGGCAGCATTTTTAAAACATTTTGGAATCTGCTAGGCGCATCGTATCTAAACCAATACGATTTTTGTGTGAACGATTTGGGCGATTGTTTTACTGACAAGCCTGACTTCACTCCATACAATGCGCTCCGTGTTGATCCGAGAATTTTCGATCCAACCAAAGCCATGTCTCCATTGGATGAAAAATTTGATTGGAAAGCCTTTCGCGATTCACCTGAGTTAGACGACCCTGAGGAAATGAAGAAAGAAATCAAGAGGAAAGATGATGGCAGGACAAAAGTAAACCATTAATGTTCCGTTGTTTCGACTTTGTATGAAGTGGTATATACTTATCATTAGTGGGTTGATTCATCAATTCGCCTACTCTCAATTTGGCGGCTCCGTCATTGATCGAGTGACCAAGCAACCCATCGCTGATGCTCATGTATCGGTCATCAACTCGCCCCTCGGCACGGTGACGGATAATGAAGGCAATTTCATTTTAGACAATTGGTCAGCCGATTCCGTCAATCTCCGGATTAGCGTAGTGGGATATGCTACACTTGAGTATAACATCGTAAAAGGTGAACTGGCCACTATTCAATTGGCTCCTTCTACCATTCTCCTTAACAATGCAGTCACCGTCACCGCACAACGTAGCGAGCGATTGTCTTTTGATGTAGCCGCATCCACCTCCACTGTAAATGCTATACAACTGAAGGAGCTGGCTCCGCGCTCAACCCCTGAAATGTTAATGAATGAAACAGGTGTTTGGGTTCAAAAAACAAATCATGGTAGTGGTTCACCCATTATTAGAGGGCTTGTGGGCAATCAAATTTTAGTAATGGTAGATGGTATCCGATTAAATAACGCTACTTATCGATATGGCCCCAATCAATATCTTTCCACTGTTGACCCGGGTATAATTGATCGGATTGAAGTGAACCGTGGAAGTGGATCTGTGTTGTATGGAAGCGATGCGCTCGGAGGTGTTGTGCAAGTGATATCGGCCACTCCCTCTTTTTCTTCCGCAGAGGTAAAGGTTAACGGACGTGTTAAGGCAAAATGGATGAGCGCGGGCATGGAACAGAGTATTCGACCGGAGATTGAGGCAAGTGGAAAGCGAGTTGCTTTTTTAGGAGGCTTTTCAACTCGTAACTTTGGTGATGTTTTGGCGGGCGGAGAGTTGGGTGTGTTAAAACCTACGGGGTATTATGAACGATCGGGTGATGCCAAGCTATTATTGCGAACCGGATCGAATGGAGTGCTGACGGCCGCTTTTCAACAAACAACCCAGCGTCACGTGCCGCGATACGATCAAGTAGTGCAAGGAGGATTCAGTTTATACGAATTCGAACCGCAAACGCGTCAGCTAAGTTATTTACGTTATGAGTCTTCCATCAGGAGCCGGTGGATTCAGTCCGTCCGATTAACGGGTTCGTTGAGCCACTCGTTAGAAGGGACGAATTCGCAGAAGAATAATTCAGCAGACCTGAAAAAGCAATTGGATGAAGCAAATACGCTTGGTATACTAGGAGAGGTGCAATCAAATCCAACGCCCAACTGGCATGTTCAATCAGGACTTGAATATTATGCAGACCATGTAAGCAGCAGGGCTACCTTACTAAATACAGTTACGGCCGAAGAAACCGCACAGCGCGGCTCGTATGCGGATGGCTCTAACGTATCAAACTTGGCAATTTTCACCAATCACCAACTGGACATTCACAAATTACAATTTTCTGCTGGGGCGCGATTCAATCAGGTAACGGTTTCTATTACCGACAACACGTTTGGCAATCAACAAATTAATCCATCTGCATTGGTAGCCAACGGAGGAATCATGTATAAGATTAACTCCAAACTGCGATTGATCGGATTGGTCAATACAGGCTTTCGCGCGCCCAATGTCGATGACATGAGCAAGTTTGGGGCAGTAGAAGCAAACGTGTTTGAAATTCCAAGTGAGGGTCTTTCGCCAGAACGTTCACACACCGTAGAGACAGGAATCAAATTCAGTGGCTCTAAGTTATCGTGGGCACTGGCGGCCTATCAAACCAACTTGACGGATTTGATTGACAGAATGCCGGCTACCTACAATGGTTCTTCCATCTTTGATGGAAGAACTGTTTACCAGAAGCAAAACGTAGGCGAGGCATTGGTGAAAGGAATAGAAGCCGAATGGGAAGCTGTGGTTGTAAAGTCTATTTCAATTTTTGGAAACATCACTTACACCAACGGTGAAAATGAAACAAAGAAGGAGCCCATGCGAAGGATTCCCCCTTTGTTTGGCAAGGTTGGTTTGCGATATGCACACCCGAGCGGCATTTGGGTGCGTACCGAATGGGCGATGGCCGGAAAGCAAGACCGATTGGCTGCTGGCGACAAGTCAGACGTACGAATCAAAATCCGATTGATCGATGATGCCATGCCTGCATGGGAAATTGTAAATATATATGCTGGTTACTCCTACAAGTTTCTGAATGTCCAAATCTCTGCTCAAAATGTATTTGACAAAGCCTATCGTGTCTATGCTTCTGGTATTGATGGCTATGGACGGTGCATGACGGCCTCGGTCAGCGTTAGGTTTTAGCCGTTCGGCCATCGTCCTAAATACTAGAAGCCTATCTCAAAAATACTTTACAGATGTCAGCTTGAGTTTGGCGAAGGCTATTTATAATACTAATAACAGGTTTGGGGAAGCTCAACTAGAGAGTGATTCTTTTTTTTGAGATGGCCTTCAGAAATTAAAATAAATAAAAAAAACGAGGTATAACGAGTTTATGGATGAACGAATACACCAATAGTCAGAGTATTTTATTCAAAATTTTGTTTTTTGACGAATTTACCAATTTTGACGCGAGAAATTCGAATGCATCCTACCCCCACAGGCTATACTCGCTCTACGACACAATACTCCACAATATTTTTTTGCACAGAAAGAATTCTCTTTTACCTTTGCAGTCCTTAAAAATGGGAGCTTAGCTCAGCTGGTTCAGAGCATCTGCCTTACAAGCAGAGGGTCGGGGGTTCGAACCCCTCAGCTCCCACTTCAAAGAGGCTGTCTCAAAAGCGGTGCCTCTTTATTTTTTTACTCGCTTTCAAATCAAAATCGAAGCTGGTTTTTCAAAAAATTGACTTTTGAGAAAGCCTCTTTTTTTCGACTCATTTCCAATAATCGTACTGCATATACCTTGCGGCCTCCTGCGCTACTTCTCTGCCTTGCAACTTCTCCACCACATGAAAGGCCATGTCAATCCCTGCCGAGACGCCTGCCGACAGCACGATTCTGCCATTGTCCACAAACCGTTTTTCGGGCGAGACTTTTGATTCAGGAGCAATTTCGCGTAAGGAGTCTACGGCCAGAAAATGAGTGGTGGCCTCTAGGCCATGAAGCAAACCTGCTTTGGCGAGGATGAGCGCGCCTGTACAAACGGAGAGCACAAGTTCCGTATTGGTGTTTTGCTGTTTTATCCACTCAAGCATCACGGGGTTGTGCATTTCTTTGCGCGAACCAAAGGGCCTGCCATCGGCATGGAAGCCGCCACCACCGGGGATCAAAAAGATGTTGGGCGTAGGGCAATTGGCAAAGGTGTAAGTCGGCCTTACGATTAACTGATTACGCGCGGCAATAGTTTCTTTTTCGGCCACGGTAAAAACCTCGTACGGTTCGCCTATCTTTCGCTTGCCGGTGATGGAGAAAACTTCAAATGGACCCGCGAAATCCAAAACTTCTACATCATCAAAAAGAACAATGGCGATTTTTTTCATTTATCAGTCGAATAACTAAACTTTTTTGCTTGTATTGTGCTTTAACTGGGTACTAGATACTTGATGCTGGCTTCTGGCTACCAGTATCCAGCATCTAGGATTCACACAAAGATAAACTAACGATTCAATCAGCATGAACTACAAACTTTTCGGGCAATCGGGATTACGCGTTTCAGAATTGTCCCTCGGCACCATGGGCTTTGGCACCGAGTGGAAATGGGGCGCAGATAAGGAATTCAGTCAAAAAATATTTGATGCGTATGCCAATGCGGGCGGCAACTTTTTGGATACTGCCAATCGCTATACAGAAGGTACTTCTGAAAAATTTGTGGGCGATTTTATAGCCAAAGACCGTGACCATTTTGTTGTGGCTACCAAATATACCCTTCGCGATCGCTCAGGCGATTTGAATTTTGCCGGCAACCATCGCAAAAATTTGATGCGCAGCGTGAAAGAAAGTTTGTGGCGATTAAACACCGACTACATCGATGTGTTGTGGGTGCATATGTGGGACACGCTCACACCCACGGAAGAAATCATGAAGGGCTTGGAAGATTTGATTACGCGCGGTATGGTGCACTACATCGGCATCAGCGATACACCTGCGTGGGTCGTGAGCCAGGCCAACACAATGGCACAATTGCGTGGTTGGAATCAGTTTGTTGGTCTGCAAATTGAATACAGTTTGATACAACGTACAGTTGAAGCCGAACTGTTGCCAATGGCAAAAGCCTATGGCATGACGATAACCCCGTGGGCACCCTTAGCAGGCGGTGCGTTGACAGGGAAATATTTGAAGGGCGACAAGGGCCGTTTGCCGGATACAAGCATTCGCCTGGGCGAACGCGCAACCAACATCACCAAAAAAGTGGTGGCGATTGCTGATAGACTTGGCGTGACGGCTACACAAGTGGCCATCAACTGGACGCGCCAGCACAAAGGACAAAGCGTGATTCCGATTGTGGGTGCTACCAACGAATCGCAGGTGGAAGATGTACTGGGTTGTTTGAAGTTTGAGTTGCCTGCCGATGCGATCAGTGAATTGAACGAAGTCTCGAAGATCGAATTGCCCTTTCCCCAAAAATTTTTGACCGAGCCAGGCGTGCAAGAAGTACTGTATGGAGGGGTGAGGGAAAAGATGGTGGATAGCAGATATTAAAAGTCTGCAGTTGGCAGTAAGCAGTAGGCAGGGTTGGACTGCCGACTGGAAACTGCTGACTGCCAACTAAAAATGGTAACGTTAACTTTCTACAACTACAAAAAGGGCTTCGGGTGGCTTGGCTTTTTGGCCATGGGCTGGATGCGGTTGCCGCTGTGCCTCAATGCTGAAATTACATTTTGGAAGTTATTGGGTGTGGGGCAGCCGGGTTTTAAACCACAAGGTGATGGCAAGCAGTGGGCGGTATTGATGGTTTGGAGAAAGAAGACTGACAAAGTTTATTGGTGGCAAAAAATTCTTCAAGCGAAAGCAGAAGTTAAGTCTTTTCAATTGCTGCCATTGTTTGGGCATGGCTTGTGGGGTGGCGTTGACCCATTTGCCTATTTGAAAGTTGAACCAACGCCTGATTCAAAAATTGCCGTGCTAACGCGGGCATCCATTAAGTGGAGCAAGGCAAAGTTATTTTGGGCTAATGTGCCGGCTGTAGCTGAGGATTTGAGTCAATCTTTTCAGCCGGAGTTTACGGCAGGCGTTGGCGAAATTCCCTACATCCGTCAAGCTACTTTTAGTGTGTGGAAAAGCGAACAGGAAATGAAAAACTTTGCGTATCAACACGCTGCGCACAAAAAAGTAATCGATATGACTAAACAACACAATTGGTATTCAGAAGAGTTGTTTTATCGGTTTATGGTGGTTGAGTGCGCTAGCCAGTTTGTGTGAAATGGAAACGGCTGATCAAAGAAGGTCTGTTGTAGCTTGCCTAATTGGCGCAGAACCAAGGTTTATAGTCGCTTAGGCATTAGCCGTTACACGACTAAAGAACGCTATCGTTCAACTTTATTCATCTGTATCATTTCCGGATAACCTTTTTGTTGACTGAGGGCAGTAACGGCCATCACAAGGCGCTTTGCTTTTGTATGCGATGTTTTGGCGGCATCTACCCACTTGCTGAAATATTTTTGGTGAGAGCCGGTGAGTGTTTTGAAATGGGCGTAGGCTGCGGGCTCATCTTTTAAACATGCGATCAGCTCTGCGTTGAAAGTAAACGCAGCATCATCTGCGGCCAACAATACTTTCACTTTGTCACCGTGGCGCTTGCCCAATATTTTTCTCAGCGGCCCGTTGATGGGCAAGATAAAGTCACCATCGCCCATGGGGATCAATGCCATTTGTTTGATGGCGTGGTTATCAATCGTGCCTTTTACGCGAAAAGAAACTTTTGTATTGGGTTTTAATTTTTTCGCTTGCGCGGAAGAAATCATAATAAAAGTCCACCCGGTTTTTTCGCCTTGCTTATCGAATTTTTGGAGTGTGGTGGTGAAGGTGAGCAAGGGTCAGTTGATAGTAAGTTAATTTCCTGTTTATTGGCTAAAATTGACGTTTTCTACCAGCAATCACATAACCATCACATAAAAATTACATTGATTATCAGCTATTTATGATGGGTATGCCGCTATCCATCACATAAACGTCACATAAGATTTTTTAAGCCCATACCGGCAAATATTTAGCATATGTTCGCGACCTATTCTCAGGGTCGTAGTCTTTTACTAGGCCTCCGTCTTTGGTATCTGAAATGATTCTTGATGCAATTGAATAGTTGTGCTCTTCAATCCCGAAACGAGTTCGTAGACTTTGGTTAGTCATCAATTCCCCTGACACGTATTTTAGGCAGGCATGTAAGTAACAAGCCCTAATTTTGTCCTGCTTATCCATATCAGAGAAAGTCTTGTGGCCATGCAGGATTACTCTCGTGAAGTTGTCACCAACAATGATCTCTGGTGCTGGTAGTTGGTGATATTCACATTCAAAAACGACTTTATCGATGCCACTTCCTCTTTCTTCGCAAATGTTTAACCTTCGCATGAAGCGAGCCAATATCTCATTTCGACTTTCAGGACTGTGGTCGACAAAGCGAAGTGGATCTATCAAAGGTTTACCCGGATTTGTTATTTCGATGCGATTATCGAAAACTTCAACCATTGGAGAACTGCCTTTTACTGAAAAATCTTGATGAATTATTGCGTTAGCTACCAATTCACGAATTGCCAAAATCGGATACAAGGGCACCGTTTTTCGGAGCGCTTTATCAATAACTTCATTTGATGGAAGTCGATCTTCTATGAACTTAATTAGTCCTTCAAAACCTGAAGCGTAACCTTTCTTGCCAGTCTGTTCCCTAATGGTATTAATCCTGTTCTTGCCTTGATAGAAAATAACACGAACTGCCTTTCGAGCGATTGAATCGAGTTCATTTATTTCTCTTGCAAATAACAATCCTCCTAAATTTGTGATTGCAAAAATTTCAGATTGCTGAGTTATAACTTTTTCTTCAATCAACCGGTCGATAATTCCTTTTCTATTGTCAGGCAGCGGCATTTTTAACATGTCGAAAAAAGAAGGATAATCGATTATCCTCAATACTTCATCTTCTGTAATCCCTTGTAAAGCGATTTCACGCTCGAACGCAAAGCGATCTGCTGCATTCCATATTTTTCGTTCACGTTCAGGGTGATCATCTAGCTGCTTTTTGTACGAACCAATTCTGATAAAAGGAATACCACGAAAAGCCACTGGAGTATTTCTTGTGCTTTCCACTCTAAACACCGCAAAGTGTAGATCCGATTGGTCATATTCGAAAATGTTAAAGTCCACACGAGGATTCAGTTGTGTGGCTAACCAATTCTCTAATTCCTGATTCCCCTTTTTTTCACGTGATGGGTAAAAAGTCGTGCCTGCTAAACGATGTGTCTCGTCTTCAATCCCGAAGACCAAATAGCCGTATTTTTGACTATGATAACAAGCGCTATTGCTTAAAGCAGACAAATACTCGCCTATCTCTTGAGGATTTGCATTATTCACTTTGAATTCTACCCACTCGCACTCCTTCGGTAGCGCTTGCAAATCCTTAAGCAAAATATCAAGCTCATGTACTGTCACAATTGATTTAATTTTTTTAATGCTGTTTGAGGTTATGATAAACCGCGGCAAATATATATCTACAATGAATGAGCAAAAATAACTACCTTTTAATGACTTTAAACGCCAAATTCCTTCCATGCCCTTGCATAATGGCGAGGTTGATCCAACTCAATGCAAATTTTTCGAGTAGTTCTACTTTGTCATCGCCACCAAAATCCCAACACTCTGCAAAGCCGATGTCTTTGGCCAATTGCTGCACTATGGTTTTCGAGGCTTTGTCGTTGCCCGCGCAAAACATATCAATGCCGCCAAGGCTGGGGTACACGGGGGCGGCCATGTTTTCAAAGCCGGTGCTGTTAAAACACTTCACCACTTTATCAGACTTTGTCAGTGCTTTGAGTGCATGAAACGCTGTGGGATAAGGCTCCGGCCTGATGCGGATGGAGTTGGTAGCGTCAACTAAAATTTTGTTGGATACATCGCCCAACTGCGCAGCCAAATTTAAGACAGCTTCCGGTGGTGTGGTAACAATGATGACTTCTGCCTGTTTACTGGCTTCCGCAACAGATACGATTTTTGTATTTGAAACTAAACCACTGGCCTTCTCTGCTTTGGCGGAAGTGGCATCGCGTACACCAAAAAAAATAGTATGCCCCGCTTTGAATAAACCTTGCGCCAATGCGCTGCCTACATTGCCCGAGCCGATGATTGCGATGTTCATCTTTGTGAAATTAAAATTCCTTCCTTAAAAATACGCCAATATTCGAAGTAGTTACAAAATCTGTTCTGCCATTTTGTGTGAAGTCTGCACCAACACCTGTTTGCCAACTTTCGCCCAGGCGCAAACCAAGGCGCATGCGTTGGATGAAGTTGTAGTTGTTTTCGGCAGTGGTAGGCAACGTATTTACCAACTCCAGTTGTAAAAACAACTGTACTTTCTCCGATACTTGCGGCTGAAAACGGGTGAGTACAAAATAGTCAACCAGTGGTTTTTGCATGGTTTCGATCACGGCCCATGTAAAAAACATAAAGTGTTTCTTTTGATGAAAATATTGTACGCCAATTTTGGGGAAAGTTCCGGTGTTAAAAATTTGCACCACCGCCACTGGGGCAAAACCCTTTAGCGCGGGGCGATTGTAACTCACGGCTTCCGTAAACCCGAACTGTGGCAAGTAGGCATTAGAAGTTTGCCGATAATCCATGCTGGCGCGGTTGCGGTTGAAGAACAAAAACGTTGAGTTGTTGCCTTCTTTGTTCTTAAACCCAAATTATGCATTAGGGTTTTTCAATCACTCTGTAAATTGATGAAAATGAACAACTTATAGCAAGTTTTATTCCAAACATTTCTAATGCTATGCATTAGAACTTAAGTCATTGATTCTCTTGGAGAAAAAAGTTACCAACATAGTCTAATGCATAATCTGGGTTAAAATATTTGAAAAATAAAATATCGGCAGTTGTTTTTTGATTGCCAGCAAAACCTTCTACTGCGATTTGTGAGCAAACCTCGCTCCCTGCTAGGAGCGAGGCAATCAATAGCAGCGCGATTTTCATTATTTGATACCCGTCAATATCTCCACAAACTTTGCAGGCTGCACCACAAATGGTAGATGCGATGTCTCCATTTCAAAAGTCTGCCTGATGGTTCCGTTGTTTTTCACCATCATCTTTTGCAACTCGTAGCCTACCGCAGCATCGTTGGTGGTGTGGATATAATACTTGGGCACGCTTCCAAACTTTGCGACTGTCAGCACCACTTTCTCACCCAATGGCTTGGCCGGCTCGGCTTTGTGGTATTTCACCAAAGCTTCTTTCATGAAATCGGGACAATCGGCACACACGGCCGAAACAATCACTTCTTTTTTTATTGAGGCTGCTGAATAATCGACTGTGAATTCAAGCGCAGTACCTGCTTTGCTCTGTTTGTCTTGGTTGGCAAGCATGAGCAAGTCTTCGCCATTTCGCGGCAGGTAAGCGGACACGTAAACAATCTTACTGATTTTGGTCGGAATATTTTCTGCCACCTGAGATACTACCACCCCAGCCATGCTGTGCCCTACCAACGTTGCTTTGCCCGGTTGCGCATTCACCGCATCGGTCACTGTTTTCACATAGTCTTTTAGCATCACTGCGTTGGCGGGTGTCAAGTCAATGCCATGTGCAGGCAGGTTTACCACTACCACATTTGCTTTTTGTGCCAACGAGTTACGCACAAATCCCCATGCGCTCTCGTCTGCCCAAGCACCGTGCACTAATACATAAGTTGGATAGTTCTTTTTTTGCTTTTCAAGTTCTTTGATAACGAGTTCGGCCGCAGCTCCACCGCTGTTTTGCTGTTGACCGGTAATCAAGTTTCCGTCTTGCACGGCAAATGCAGAGAAGGGAGCACCCACCACAAATTTGCTGTTTGGCATTTTGCGCGCTTCGTCTTCAATTCTAAACGGTTGAATTTTCATGCCCACGTAGTTGTCGGCATACTGTTCTTCGGCTGATGCAAACCCAGTCCACTTTTTTCCTTCTACTAAAAATTTACCAGTGGGCAATTTCGTATTCAACAAAATAGCCGTGCCATGGCAGATGGCGGCTGTGGGTTTGCCCGTCAGGTAAAAGTCGACAAAGAACTTTTCAATTTCCGGGTTCTTGTACAACGTGTACATGGGCCCTTGGCCACCGCAAACAAAAATCGCTTTGTAATCCGCGGGGTTTACTTGTGAGAGCTTCAACGTGTTTTTCGTGAGCGCTATTTTTGCAGGGTCTTTTTTAAAGCCCAGCGATACGTAATCAAATGCAGCGTACTTGCTAGCGTCTTCGGGGTCGCTGAAACTATCGAAGTACAATTCACCGCCTTCTAGGCTGGCAATGTCAACGGAGTATCCTGCTTCGCTAAATGCCCAGTAGGGGTGTGTGAGTTCGGCATACCAAACCCCAATGGGCCAGCCGGTTTGTTGGCTTTGCGATTTGTTGGAAGCAATCATCAGCACTTTGCCATTGGTGCCGGCATTGTGTTGTGCTAGGTTGAATAACGGGTTCAACAAGCACACGATTAAGAATAGTTTTGTTAAGAATAGTTTTTTCATATCGAAGAATTTGAATTTGATTTTCTTAACCCAAAAGTGCAGCATATATG
>JBJTHA010000193.1:0-6480 GCA_046094265.1 Cytophagales bacterium | reverse complement strand
ATTTCATCTGCACCGTATTGTTTGCCCGCGTTTACAAACATTACCTGGTCATTCTTTTTAATGGTGCCGTTAAACACGCGGAAGTATACCTCAATACCTCGGAACGAGTTAAAGACCGAGTCAAAAATCATTGCCTGCAGCGGAGCCTTCGGATTCCCTTTGGGCGCTGGCACACGCTCAATCACTGCTTTCAAAATTTCTTCAATACCTTTGCCTTCCTTCGCGCTGGCGCGTAACACCACAGAAGGGTCGCAGCCAATCAAATCGACAATCTGATCGGTGACCACCTCCGGCATAGCAGCTGGTAGGTCTATCTTATTTAAGATGGGAATAATCTCCAAGTTGTGCTCAAGTGCTAAATACAAGTTGGAAATGGTTTGTGCTTGTATACCTTGGGCGGCATCCACAATCAACAGCGCGCCTTCGCAAGCGGCAATTGAACGTGAAACCTCGTACGAAAAGTCAACGTGGCCGGGGGTATCAATCAGGTTAAGCGTGTAATCCTTGCCCTGATACTTGTAATTCATTTGAATAGCATGTGCCTTGATGGTGATGCCCTTTTCGCGCTCCAAGTCCATGTTATCAAGCACTTGCGCTTGCATTTGGCGGTCGGTGAGCGTGCCCGTAAACTCTAACAGTCTGTCAGCCAGCGTGCTTTTGCCGTGGTCAATGTGCGCTATTATACAAAAATTCCGAATGTTCTCCATTCCCGTTATTTTAACTGCGATTTTAACAGGCAAAGGTAAGGAGAAAAAATGTGCGATATGAAATTTGAAATGTGAGAATTGAGGCTGTTGTTTGGAGTTTTGGAGGATCGTTAAACCAACTAAAACGCTTGCATCGGGCTGGCCGCTCACAGTGTCCGTTCCGCGCATGTGGCTGGTGTTTGTTTAACGTTTACTGCCCTTTGAGAAACCTCTGTCGCTGTCCAGCTATTCAAAAAAGTGGGCAAAGGTAGAATGTACCCAATTCAGTGCTTACCAAGTCTCTCGCATTCGGTCTGCACAGACCAAGTTCCCTCGCTACATCCAAAAAAAGTCTACACTGTAATTACAAAGAACCTAACAGGCTCAAATAAAAATTACTAATCTAATCCTACCGAACAGCAATTATGATGTAATTTTATTCCGTTTTTGTATAAGGTAGTGAAGAAAAAATAAGTCGAAAGCAAATAAAAGGTAGTATGAATACGGATTGGTTGAAAAGGAACTACATCGATATTTCGTTGGCCACAACGCTCGTGCTAATAATACTAACTGGAGGACTTACAATCCTAAACCGAACTTACCTGGAGAAAAATACCGCGATTCGTAAACAAGTCGAAGCGGCAAAAAGTGAGTTTACTTATCACGTAGATCAAACAATGCGACATATGGATGTCGGCCTTAGGGGGTATGCCATTATACACGATAGACGATACTTATACAGAAGCCCAGAAGCGTTGCGAATTGACCATACTAGAAATATCGCCCGACTAGATAGCATACTTGAACTGCAAAAGTATAAAGATGTTGGAGGTAAAGCTGCCTTACAAGAACTACGTAAATTTATGGACGATTATCTCGGATACTTTACCGAAATGGTAAGCGCCCTTGACAGGGGAGACACAGCCACTTTTAAGAAACTTTTTTTGCTCGACAAAGGAGCGTCCCACGGACCTGTTTTCTCCAATGCAAAGGGATATTTATTTCAGTTTGAAGATGCGTTGGACAACGAGGCACTAGTTAATTACAAAGCTGCTCTTAACAGAAATTTATACTTGCAAATATTTTTAATGATTGTTGGCGCACCGTGCATTATACTGGTGTTTTACAGAATACGCAACGATCGGGGTAACCAGCTAAAATTATTAGCCAAACTGCAAGCTACTAATCGCCAATATCTGTTTGATTCAGGGGAAAAGACAGATGTTAAAGATACAGAGTTGGTGGTAGAAGAAACGGTGTCGAGCCTAAAATATGGGGCCGAATTTTTAACTAAAATTTCAGAGGGCAATTATTCCCTTACCTGGCGAGGAATGAGTGATAAAATAAAGCCTTTAAACACTACCAACTTAGCAGGTACCATTATAGCCCTACAGGGAAAATTACACCAATTTAAGGAAGAGGAGGAGAGACGCGCTTGGACAAATGAAGGACTCGCATTATTTGCTGAGTTGCTTAGAACAAAAAGCACAAACATAACCGAGTTAGGAGACAGTTTGTTAAAACAGGCCATTACTTACCTACATGCAAACCAAGGTGCTTTTTATGTTGTAAACGAAGACGATGATCATCGGCCATTTATAGAAATGATTTCGTGTTACGCTTACGAGAGAAAAAAATTTCTAACAAAGCAAGTGCAAATTGGCGAAGGCTTAGTGGGGCAGGCTGTGCTTGAAGCGGAGACAATTGTTATGAAGGAGTTGCCAAAAGGTTACCTCACCATCACTTCCGGCCTAGGTGGAGCTGAGCCCAAATTTCTTATTGTTGTTCCCATAAAGGCTGAAACCAAAGTATATGGTATCCTAGAAATTGCCTCTTTCAAGGTCATGAAAGAATATGAAATCAAGTTCTTGGAAAGAATATCTCAAAGCATTGCCTCAGCAATAGCGTCAGCAAAAAATAATCTCAAAACACAAAAGCTATTAGAAGAAACCCAACAACAAACTGAAAAATTGCGGGCGCAGGAAGAAGAAATGCGGCAAAATCTGGAAGAGCTTACCGCTACGCAAGAAGAGATGGCAAGAAAAGAGAAAGAATACTTGGCCAAAATAGAAGCACTTGAAATACAAAACCGAGTAGGCACGGCCTGAATAATGAACTTCACATAACAGCAGTTGTCATCAACTTTTCTTCTTGTAGTCGGTGTTTTCACTATGCTCTCACCGACCACTATATGCCAACAACTCAAACAACCGCTCCCGTAGTCTGATGATCATACTCCTCCACTTGCCCCAACAACTCCATTGCATGCAGTAACGGCTGCCATTCGCTTCCGCGGAATATCCATTGAAACCACTTCTTATCTCGATTTTCAAACCTGATGTTGAAAAACAACCAAAAGGCAACGAAAGCAAAAAAGGCTGTAATCACTACCTGCAATGTCCAGAGCCATCCATTTCCTGATGCAAGCATCGTATCATTCCAATAAAAGATAGTCCATAAAGGCAGCTGCAAAAAAAGAATACGTGTTACATTAAGAGTCGACATTTTAAGCCGAGATAATCTCTTTTGAATGGCCAACACGTTAGCTGAAAAATCAACTTTGCTGATAAGCATTAGCTGATAACCATACACGCCAATGGCGAGTGCCGTAAGCAAAACTTGAGTGGCAGCAGAGTACAGAAAAAACGGACTGACCGAATTGTAGGCATTAAAAAAAAGAGTGCCAACAAAACCGCCCAATACAAGCACCCAAACAACTCCCACCATTAATACAAACAATTTGGCCGGCCGCATGGAAGAAAGAGCTTTGTCAATTTTCATTCTAGTAATCTCTGCAGCGTTGGCTCTATTCAATTTCCAACCTTCTTGCAACTGCTGTTGCGTGGTTTGCCAGAGCATTTTCAATTCGATTTCGTTCATTGTGTTATTTGGTTTATTTGTGAAAATTTCTTTTTTATTTTCTCTCTGATGCGCGCGATTTTGGTGCCCACGTTTGAAACCGAAAGACCCATAACCATTGAAATCTCTGCGTGGGTTTTATCTTCCAAGTACAGCAGCATCAATGCTCTATCTAACTCGTTCAACTCTAAGATGAACTGCTCCAGCAAAGCAAACTGTTCGTGTCCTTCGTTATCGACTGGCGCATAAACTGATAAATGCTCATCCATCAATGGATAGTTTGTTGGTTGTCGTTTTGCATCTCTTCGATAAAACGAAATCGCCACGTTGAGGCAGATGCGGTAAAGCCATGTGGTGATGGCGAAGTCGGGGTTATATCGGTGCATCGACTTCCAAATCTGTATCATCATATCCTGCAATAGGTCTTGCCGGTCGTCTTCATTTCGGCAATAGACTTTTGCCACTTTAAACAAAATGCCCTTGTGCTGGTCAATAGTCTGCAGAAACGTTTGGCTGAGTTCTTTTTCTGATTTCATCGCTTCAAAACCAGTTCTTTATCACTCGCATGAAAGATGAAAGAGGGTCGATATCGACTCCAGCTAAAAGCAGAACAATTACCATAAAACTTTTTGCGATACCCATCCGTGAACAATTAAAATTAGAAACTTCATTTTTTTCCAATTATTCGCAGGAGGTACAAAAAAATCACAGGCTAGGGCGATTATTTTTTAAGTCATTTTTCAGCCCAATTCGGTTTCTAAACGTTTCAGCCTGTGGTTAATGTTGTAAGCGGCCACCAGCCACACTAGTCTTGCATACCAAGAAGCCGCTAGGAGTTTAGGCTTCGTGGTGTGTTCTAGGGTTGATCATTCATGCCTAGTCACGCAATTAAACCGATAATCTCAAGTCGAGTGTAGGTATTCCTCAATGGCCGAACGCATGGCGGTGACTGTTCGCACAAGTTCTGTCTCATCCTCTTCCAACAAAGTAACCCTAAAACCCTGCAAGCTTGAACAAAAAGAAGAGATCGGCACCACACAAATGCCCGTTGCACCCAGCAAGTAGTACACAAATCGCTTGTCGAGGGGCATTTCTTCTTCCGTCCACTTTTCTACCAATGCCTTGATAGCATCATTCTTGATGCTCATACTTTGTCCTGGCGTTAACACTCCCTCGCGAAAAATGATGGTGTTGTAAAAAGCGCCATAGGTTTGGTTAAATGCCAACTGCGGAATGGCCCTTAGAATATCAGCAATGATTTTGCTGCGCCTGCCTATTTTCTCGTTTGTCTCATTCCGGTAGGTTGTGAATCTGCTGTCGCCCAAAATTTTTGGAATCGCCAGCTGCGGCAGTTTGGTAGAACATACTTCTATCATTTTCGCATCGTCAATTGTTTTACACAACCGGCTGAAGTCGGCATCTTTCTCGCGGTTGTAGTACTCCATCCAACCACAACGCGCGCCTGGCCAGGGCAACTCTTTTGAAATCCCCTTCATGGCAATGCCGGGCACGTCTTCAATTACCTCGGCCAGCGAGTATGCCCGCGCTCCGTTGTAGGTAATGTTGAGGTAGATTTCATCGCTGATCAAAAACAGATTGAACTCACGCGCCATCGCCACTATCTTCTGTAAGGTCTCCAACGGATAGACCATGCCGGTAGGATTGTCCGGGTTGATGATCAAAATCCCCACAATGCTGGGATTGTATTTGATTTTATTATAGAGGTCGTCTAGATCGGGATACCAGTTGTTGAGCGGGTCGAGCTGATAAGTAAGGGGCTGGTGCCCCGCGTGTGCCGCTTCGGCACTTGAATGTGTAGAGTACGCGGGCGATGGCCCGATGATGCGTGAAGTAGGCGCGATATACTGATAAACCTTACCAATGGCATCGCCCAACCCATTGAAAAAGCAAATATCATCTGGTGAGATTTGCGCGCCATGACGGGCGTTGTTTTGTGCGGCCAAAAACTGACGTGTTTCCAAGACGCCCTTGGAAGGGCAATAGCTGTAGGTGTCATTCTGCATCGCCAGATCGGCAATCATCTCGCGAATCCATTGTGGTATGACGTGATTTTTTTGAATGGGGTCACCTATATTTTCCCAGTGTATTTGCTGACCGAGTACTTTTATTTGCTCCGCCTTCTTGACGATCTCGCGGATTTCGTAACTGAGTTCTTTGGCACCTTCGCTGAGCAGTTGTTGTCGCATGGTACCAAAAGTAATGGTAGATGCTCAAAAATGAAATCTTGCGAACAGGTTTTGAATGGAAGGGAAACAAAGATTAATGAAAGTTCTTCTCCCCCGCCCTAATCGCCACTTTTAAAATGTTTTCTTTCGGTGGGAAGGGGCACGAAAAACTATCTGCATAGGCGCAGTAAGGATTATAGGCTTCGTTGAAATCCAATGTGATAGTGGTTGCACCGGGTGTCTTTTTCACATCTAAATAACGCCCCGCACCATACGTTTCATTGGCGCTGGTGGCATCGGCAAAAGCCAAAAACAGCGTGCCTCGATAAGGTCCGGCATCCATCACTTCCAAAATCAAAAGCTTACAATTCTCTCCGTCCAGCGAAAACGAAGCATAACCATAAGGTAAATATTTTTTTTCCAACCCATCGCTGGTCGGCAGCACTACTACTTTTTTTTCGGTGGCAGGCTCAATGTTGGCAATGATTCGGTAACGCACATCGGGTGCAAAATATTTCAGGGGCTGAAACGGTACAGAATCCATTACAAACGGAGACCCTTCGTTCGACTTCATGAACAAGTCTTTCTCTTGTCGATCTTTAAGAATCTGTTGTGAGTAATTCTCTGAAGAGTCTTTATCAATAAACGAGTAATAAGCAATTTTATCAATCAGAGCAAACACCTAAATACCAATCATTAGTTTCGTATTCACATCAATTCGTTATAAAAATCCTTAATCATCAAAACTA
>JBJTHA010000192.1:0-7124 GCA_046094265.1 Cytophagales bacterium | reverse complement strand
GGTTTCACCTTTGATGCACAGTTTCGCTTTTCGCAGAATTTTGAGGGGATGCAACATTTTGTGCGTAATGGACTAGATGTGTATGTCAATCAACGGCTTTCTCTTGTACCCATCGGTTACATGTACGTGTGGAACTATCGTTATGGCGAACGGCCACCCGCATTTGCTGATAATGAACAACGTATCTGGCAGCAGGTTTTCTATAAGCACCCCATTGGTAAGTGGCGCGTTACGCATCGACTCAGATTAGAGCAGCGTTTTCTTCAGTCACATAATTCTATCACTGGTGAAGACAACAGCTATAACATTTTTAGAAATAGGCTTCGGTATCGATTGGTAGGCCAAGTTCCGTTAAAAGGAAATAACATTGTTCCTAAGTCATTTTTTACAGGCGTGATGAATGAGGCATTCTATAGTTGGGGCAAAGATGTTTCCACCTATGAGATTGACCAAAACAGGTTTTTTACAGGCGTTGGGTATCAACTGAACAAAGATTTTTTTATTTGGCCTGGCTTTTTCTATCAATATTTACTGAGATCCAATGGCACCTTACAAGAAAACAATATCGGTTTTTTAATTTGGGTCTCTTATAACTTTGACTTTTCGAAGAGAGATTGAAAGTATCTCTTGCTTGCCCCATGTTAATTGCAGAAATTACTACTCAATTTTAAAGGATAAAACCCTTTCATTTTGAACAATATCTACGAAGTTAATCTGCTTCCTGAGGAGGCTTTTGAAGACGCCACCTTTCAACAGTCGGTGCTGAATAAATTGTCACTCCCTGCTGGAGATTTCTTTGTTAGACCACTGCGCAGATCGATAGACGCGCGGGGTCGAAAAGTAATCGTAAAGTTGCAGGTGGAGCTCATTCCAAGAGGGTTACAAACTCCACTTATTGAATACAGAAGAGACTACCCGGATGTTTCAAAAGCATCGCCCACAATCATTGTAGGGGCAGGGCCGGCAGGGATGTTTGCGGCTATCCGCCTGATAGAGTTAGGTATTAAACCTTTGATTTTTGAACGTGGTAAAGATGTGCAATCGCGCAGGCGCGACATAGCAGCCATCAACAAGCACCAAGTGGTTAATCCTGATTCAAATTATTGCTTTGGCGAAGGCGGGGCTGGCACTTATTCTGATGGGAAGTTGTATACGCGTTCCAAGAAAAGAGGCGACATCAATCGCATCATGGAAATTTTGGTCGCACACGGTGCCAAAGAAGAAATATTATATGATGCGCATCCACATATTGGCACTAACAAACTTCCCTTATTGGTGGCGGAGTTGCGAAAGTCAATTTTAGATGCCGGAGGCGAAATTCACTTCAATACCAAAGTAGTAGATTTTTTGTTAAGAGAAGGAGAGATGAAGGGTGTTGTAACGCAAGATGGAACCCAATTCGAGGCGCGTGCAGTGATTTTGGCAACCGGCCACTCGGCACGCGATATTTTTGAACTGCTGAGCAAAAAAGGAATTTTGATTGAGGCAAAGCCTTTTGCGTTGGGCGTGCGTGTAGAACATACTCAAAACGTAATTGATCGTTCGCAATACCATTGCGCGAATGATCGTGGCGAGTATTTACCCGCTTCATCCTATGCGCTGGTGCACCAAGCAAAAATCAACGGAAAAGAACGCGGTGTTTTTTCATTTTGTATGTGCCCGGGTGGCTTTATCGTACCAGCTGCTACCAGCCCGGGCGAAGTGGTTACAAATGGCATGAGTCCTTCGCGCAGAGATTCAAAATATGCGAACTCTGGCATTGTAATGTCGGTGGAAGAAAATGATTATCGGGCTTTTGCTAAGCATGGCCCGCTGGCAGGAATGTACTTTCAGGCTGCCATCGAGCAGCGTGCGTGCGAAGCGGGAGGAAAAACGCAGGTTGCACCAGCCCAGTTGTTAGCAGATTTTGTAAGCAAGAAAACATCAACCAACCTGTTAGAAACTTCATACCAACCAGGCCTTACCTCGGTGATGATGAATGATGTGCTCCCTGCATTTATAGCAGACGGATTGCGGCAAGGATTCAAAAATTTTGGAACAAAGATCAAAGGATACCTGAGCAACGAGGCCCAGATAGTGGGCGTAGAAAGCCGGACATCATCCCCCGTACGCATACCGCGCGACAAAGAGACGTTAGAGCACCTACAGGTGAAACGTTTGTTTCCGTGTGCAGAGGGTGCGGGTTATGCGGGCGGCATTGTATCAGCTGCAATGGATGGCGAACGGTGCGCAGAAGCTGTTGCTAAAATGTACTTTCGCAAGTATTGATTGGTGAAGGTTTTGTGACAGGTACTACGGACACACATGTAAATATTGATGAAATGAAAAAGACGGTGATCATTGGTGCAACCACCCGCAAGGATCGATATGCCTATCTGGCAGCCGAAATGTTGACTGAATACCATCACGAAATTGTGCCTGTGGGCATCAAAAAGGGCGAAGTATTTGGTAAAGCCATTTTAGAAATTCAAACACAGCCAGAGGTGCAAGATGTGGACACCGTAACGATGTACATTGGTCCACAACATCAGCCCGAACACTACCAGTACATCCTCAGCTTAAAACCAAAGCGGGTAATCTTCAACCCCGGAACAGAAAATAGTGAGTTTGAAAAGATGGTGGAACAATCAGGCGCTGAAGCGATAGAAGCGAGCACATTGGTGATGCTACGGTCTCGGCAGTACTAGTAAATTACCGACTTACGAGAAGCTAGCAACCAGTATCCAGTATCACTTCTTCTTACCTGATTTCTTTGTTACTTTCTTAACAGCCTTTTTTACTGCTTTCTTCGCTACCTTCTTTGGTGCTACTTTTTTCGCAGGCTTCGATGGTTTTGCAGAAGCAACCTCTCCGCCCAATATTTGTTGTGCGTGATTTTTCGTGTCTACTTTTTCAATCACTTCGGCAATCTTGCCGTTTTCATCAATAATGTAGGTAACACGTGCAGTGCCCATGTACTTTCTGCCGTACATCGACTTTTCAACCCATGTTCCGAACTGCTGGTGTACAGTTTTGTCAGTGTCTGCTAACAATCTAAACGGGAGATTTTCTTTTTCGATGAATTTGCGGTGCATCTTCTCATCGTCTGAACTAATACCCAGCACCTCATAACCCGCTTTGATCAACGCGTGATAATTGTCTCGCAAGCTACAGGCTTCAGCGGTACAACCAGATGTCATGTCTTTTGGATAAAAATACAGAACTACTTTTCTGCCTTTGAAATCAGACAGACTAACGATTTTTCCGTCTTGGTCTTTGGTAGTAAAGTTGGGGGCGGTTGAACCTACTGCGAGTGTCATATGCTCAATTTTAAATTTATGATTTCAGAGTACTTGACGATTACATATTGACTGACTATAAAATTTTTTGTGCGTACATTCGTTCATTCCCTGCCCTGTCGGTCACTTTTAATTCGAACATACCCTTAAGTAATTTATCCTTGTTCAACCTCTCGGATTGTACAATGCCAGTTTTATAATCATACTTCATTAACAACCACTGGCCATCAATGTTTGCTTCAATCTTTTCTATTCCCGATAAATTATCGCGGATGCGCAACCGAGCCGACCGATTGGAAATGGATATGTTGTTAATAGTGGGGGGAATCGAGTCCGCGGCAATCACAAATTCCCCGAGATCAGGGGATGAGAAGGTTATCTCTCCGTTGGAAAACCGCCCGCCTACGTATTCGTAGCGATTACCCTCTAAATGGTAAACGGCATTTTTGTCAGATGCCGACTCACGCTCCCTCATTTTCAATGTTACTTGCATTGGGTATTTGATGGGTACCAGCGGGTCGCCAATGAGTGTAACTGTTCTGTTGTTGCGGCTATACTGCCTCACTTGCATGTAAAGTGTGTCATACAAACTTCCATTCGGAAAAAATGCTTTCACTTTATCTTCGTAATACGTATAGTCAGTGCCGGATGGAACCACATCCTTAAAAGCAAACTTCAGTCGTTCGTGGCCGACTGTCAGTGAGTCTGGCATCCCCTTTTTTAAGTTAACTAGAAATACCTCATGGCCGTTACCAAAATAATCTGCCGTAAGTGTTTCCTTTGTACCCTTTATATACAGCGTAAGCGTTTCGGGCTTACCAACGTAATTCGCGTGCACTGCCAGCACATTCTCTTGAATTTCGTAAGAAATCGGTTTGGTGTAGGTTTCCAACAGAGGTAGCTTTTCTGTTATCGGATCAAATTGAAGATTGAAATTAGCGGTTGCCTCATGGCCGCCTAAGTCATGCATAACTATTTTTACGTTTCGGGTGCCGCTGATCACAGATATCACACCTTTGTTGTTCTGTGAATAGAACGGAAGCGCGTTGCCATCCTCGATATACAATTTATTAAACCGTGCGCCTTTTGTTTTTAATGATTTGTAGTCCATCAAAGTGACAATGTCGCGCGTTTTATTGAAGTCAATCTTATCGATAGTCTGCGAAAATACTAATGCGCTATCCACAAACATTTGTATTTGGTTAATGCCGCAGCGGAATTGAGACAGATCTAATTTGTCGTGTGCCAAAATTTCTACGCCTATGTTTCCGTGCGCAAAAATCGGGTAAGGCAGGCGGTAGCTATTGCCGCTTCGTACAAGCCCAAACTCCATACGACCAAATTTATCGTTTACACGCGATTGTTGATCCAACGTCTTCAACGCAATGCGAAACGCCACGGGCGAAAATTTGTCAGTGATCTCAGTGAAGCCAAAAGCAAGCGGGTTGAGCGCTTCATTTTTTTCGTTACGGATTTCAAAATGTAAGTGTGGACCGGAACTGCCACCTGTATTCCCCGATAGTGCGATGGTGTCGCCTTTACTGATGGGGAATTGATTGGGTTCTAAACTGATGTCTAAATCGAACGATTTTCTTTTGTACTGTTCATTCAAAACGAAGTTGGCAATCGGGCCTTTGAATTGATCCAAGTGCCCATACAATGAAGTATTGCCATCTGGGTGTTGCAACAGAAGTGCATGACCATAACCATACGAACCCACTATGACTTTTGAGACGTATCCGTTTTGAGTTGCGCGAATGGGCACGCCCACCGAACTATTGGTGCGTACATCAATACCTGCGTGGAAATGCGTGCTACGTAACTCGCCCATGGTGCCGGCCAGAAAGTTCGGTTGTCCAGGGTTTACCGGAAATAGGTAGCCGCTCAAATTACTAGCTTCGCCCTCAACCTTTGATTCGGTCGACAACTTCAACTGTGCCGAAAGGGGCTGTGCCAGTAACAAAAATACGAAGGCAAAAATGCCCCATCCGAAAAAAGTGGTGAAATCTATTTTCACGTATCTACTTAACATCAAACTCCAACAACTTCTCATCTTCAATGTAAGCGGATAATTTATTGCCAATGACCACTCGCCCCACGCCCTTCGGGGTGCCGGTAAAGATCAGATCACCGGCACGAAGCGTAAAAAATTTTGATAAATAGCTAATGATGTAATCAAACGAAAAAAGTAACAAACTTGTATTGCCAAGTTGTTTTTGTTGTCCATCAACTTCTAATTTGAAGTTGATGTTTTTAAGATCTTTGAAGTCGGCAACGGGAATAAACTTGTCTGAGGTGGGCGCGGAACCGTTAAAACCTTTAGCAATATCCCATGGAAGTCCTTTTTCTTTCAACTTGGTCTGTAGATCGCGAGCGGTAAAATCAATGCCTACACCGATGGCATCATAGTATTTGTTGGCAAATTTTTCTTCAATGTTTTTTCCCTCTTTGCAAATGCGCAGCACCAACTCTACTTCGTGATGCACGTCATTTGAAAATGATGGGTGGTAAAATGGCGCATTGTTGCGAATAATGGCGGTGTCTGGCTTGGTAAAAATGATAGGTTCGGTAGGCCTTTCATTGTTTAGTTCTTGAATGTGTTCGGCATAATTACGACCGATAGCAAAAATCCTCATGTGGTTTGTAATTTTATTGCAGTGGAGTGCTGGATCAACCCTCACGGCTTTGTGCAAAGGTAATTACAAATCGAGCCATGCCGAATATTCCGAGTGATTTTAAGTGTTTTTTATGGAGAGCGGCCCTATCTTTGGGTTTCGATAAACATTCATTTATGATTAGAAAAATCGTTGTAGTGTGCATTAGCCTTGCTGGTTTATACAGTTGTTCCACCGTGCCGATCACAGGTCGCAGGCAGTTGAGTTTGGTCAACTCATCCGAAATAAACAGCATGGCCGCAGGGCAATATGCTGACGTGATCAAGAAAGGCCCGCTTTCAACCAATCAAGAGCAAGTGGATATGATCAAACGCGTGGGGGCTCGCATTCAAAAAGCGGTAGAACGATATATGGAAATGAAGGGAGCATCCGACCAACTGGCGGGTTTTGCTTGGGAGTTCAACTTAATTCAGGATGATAAAACGGTCAACGCATGGTGCATGCCGGGTGGTAAAGTGGCTTTCTATACCGCAATACTGCCCATTTGCAAAGATGAGACAGGCGTGGCTGTGGTTATGGGTCACGAGGTGGCACACGCCATCGCAAACCATGGGCGCGAGCGCATGAGTCAAGGATTAATTCAGCAGTTTGGCCTCGGCACACTTGGGGCGGCCATGGGGCAGAACCCAACTGCCACTAAAGAACTCTTGTATCAAGCCATTGGTATGGGGTCTAACTTAGGCATGTTGAGCTTTTCTCGCCAGCACGAGTCAGAAGCAGACCACATTGGTTTAATTTTTATGGCGATGGCGGGCTACGATCCGAAGCAGGCACCCAGCTTTTGGGAACGCATGACGGCAGGGTCAAACGGTCAAAAACCACCGGAATTTATGAGTACTCACCCTTCAGACCAAACGCGCATCAGGCAATTAAATGAATGGATGCAGGAAGCACTCCAATACTATAAACCTTAACGCGAGTTGATTGTTGTGAATTGTTGGTGTGTTTTGAAAGCGAAAAACCAATAACGAAAAACCAACAACTAAAACATGGTTGAAGCCTACAATTTTCTTGCCTCATGGCAATTGTTTCCTGAAAAGGGCACCTACGAATTTGGCAACAGGCCAAAATCGGGTTTTTATAAAATAGAATTGGGCGACAACCCCAACCAGCTCTACATTTCAATGAGTTGGGTGTCGATTGAAGATCATGGCTTTAGCTCGAGTTACCA
>JBJTHA010000191.1:0-4802 GCA_046094265.1 Cytophagales bacterium | reverse complement strand
GTCTATGACTTTCTTCACCAGCGAATACGAAAGTAAACTCGATGCCAAGGGCAGATTGGTGCTGCCCGCGCGGATCAAGGCTCAGCTACCCGAAGGGGATGTGCAAGAGCTGGTCATTCGCAGGGGTTTTGAGCCTTGCCTGATTGTGTATCCAATGGTGGAGTTTAAAAAGGTGTTTTCAAAAATTTCGAGCCTCAACGAGTTCAACGAAGAGTACCGCAAACTCCAGCGGAACTTTTTGTCGGGAGTTGTAACGGTAGATTTGGACAACAACGGCCGTTTTTTGGTACCCAAGAACATGCTCACCTATGCACAGATTGAAAAAGATGTGACACTGGTAGGCACAGGCAACAAAGTTGAGATTTGGAATCCTTCGATTTACGAGAAGCACCTCATTCAAGACCCAAGTGAGTTGTCGAAACTGGCAGAGAAGTTTTTGAACGAATGATGCGAAGCAAGCTGTCAATGGCTTGTGGTGATTTTGAATTTTGTTCTTTAGCTGTGAGTTGCTAGCAGTGAATTTATTAGCTACGAGCTTCCAGCTGCGAGTTACGAGTTTATGAGTTATGAAGAATTTTAAGAAACTGAAAATATGGCAAAAAGGGATGGAGTTGGTGATACAAGTTTACAAGTTAGCCGACCAATTGCCGAAGGAAGAAAAGTATGGATTGAGAAGCCAAATGACTAGTGCTGTGATTTCGATTCCATCAAATATTGCCGAAGGTAGTTCTAGGACAAGCAAAAAGGACTATGTAAGATTTCTGGAGTACTCGTTGGGTTCGTGTTATGAATTGGAAACGCAAGTGACAGCAACTGAAATGTTGAACTTTGGAGAGAAGCATTTGAGGGAGTTGATTTTAGTTCAAATAGATGAGGAGCAGAAAATGCTTCAAAGCTTCATCACAACGGTGGGGAGCAAATGACAAGGCGTGACGTAGCTCGAAGCTCGCAACTAAAAACTCGAACCTGATGTACCACCAACCCGTCATGCTCACAGAGTGCGTAGAAGGACTGAACATAAACCCCGAAGGCACCTACGTGGATGTAACCTTTGGCGGAGGCGGGCATAGTTTGAAAATATTGGAGCAGTTGCAAGGAGGGAGATTGATTGCTTTTGATCAAGACGAAGATGCCAAGCGACAGGCAGAAAATATGCAGAGTCGTTCTTTTACATTTTGTCAAACCAACTTCCGGTACATGAAACAGTATTTGAAGTTGAACGGGGTAACCAAGGTAGATGGCGTGTTGGCAGACTTGGGCGTTTCATCGCACCAAATTGATTCGGCCGAGCGCGGATTTTCTACTCGATTTGATGGACCGTTGGATATGCGCATGGATAAAAAAGGGAGGCTAACGGCCGCTAAAGCACTGAATGAGTATTCCGAAGAAAAGTTGCACAAGATTTTAGGCATGTATGGAGAAGTGAAAAATGCCAAAACATTGGCTCATGCCATTGTGCAGCAACGGTCGGTGAAGAAGTTTGAACGCAACCAAGAGTTAGTGGCTGTGTTGCAAACCATCGCCCCACGAGGAAAGGAGTTTAAGTATTTCGCCCAGGTGTTTCAAGCGTTGCGCATAGAAGTAAATGAAGAGATGCAAGCCCTTGAAGATTTTTTGCACCAATGTGGCGAAGCAATAAATAAGGGAGGACGATTGGTGGTAATGAGCTACCACTCGCTAGAGGATAGAATGGTGAAGAATTACATCAACACGGGTAAAGTGTTTGGTGAAGTAGACAAAGATTTTTTCGGCAACAAGTTGAATCCGTTTAAAGCACTCACCCGAAAGCCAGTGGAGGCTTCGGAAGAGGAAGTGGAGAGAAACAACAGAGCGAGGAGCGCGAAGTTGCGGATTGCTGAGAGGATTTAAGCTTTGAGTTGCTAGCTGCGAGTCGTTAGCTGCGCGCCTTGAGCTACTAGCTGTGAGTTTAGAGCAAGCAAAGCTCGCGGCTCGAAGCCAGAAACTTGTAGCTGATAGTAAACAGATAAGAATTAAGAAGTGGGAGATAATATTTATAGAAAGCATAATGGCTGAGAACAAAATCAAACCGAATACTGAATCCGTAAAGGCAAATGAGCCGCGCATCAAGCCAGCACAGAGTAAGAAGAGTGCTAGTGTATTTTCAGGCTTGGAGAAACGCCTGAAGTTGGAGAGCTACTTTGAAGAAGGCTTTCCGGTGCAGTACTTACCGAAAGTATTTTTTGTGGTTTTTTTGGGTCTGTTATATATCAGTAACACGCATTATGCGGAAAAAACCATTCGCAAAATAGATAAAGCACAATCTGAGGTAGAAGACCTGCGTGCAGATTTCACCACCCTAAAATCAGATGTGATGTTTGCGAGTAAGCAAAGTGAAGTAGCCAGGCGAGTGAAGAGCATGGGGCTGGTGGAGAGTTTAACACCCCCTTATAAGATCGTGGTGACGAATTAGACAGTCGATTATTAGGGATTGGAAAGCAGTGAACAATAAAAATTAAAAAAGGATAATAAGAATGTACAAGGGATTGAAGAGTTGAGGGTGCCGAACTGAGTAATAAACAAACTCTCGGCTACTGACTTCTACACTCTAGTGCTAGAAATAAATAAGAAAAGCAGAATTGAACATTAAAAAATCCATATTGATCCGTGTTCGCCTTGCATTCTTAGGAGTGGTGGTGTTTGCGATTTGCGTGGCTGCAAAAATTGGCCACATCCAGTTTGCGCAGGGCGAGAAATGGAAAAAAATAGGCGAAGAAATCAACTTCGACTACAAAAAAGTAAAAGCAACCCGCGGCAACATTTATTCTGATAACGGCAGCTTGCTGGCCACCAGTTTGCCATTCTACAAGGTAGCCATAGATCCCACGCTGGCCAAAGAAGAAGTTTTTAAAAAAGGAGTGGACTCCTTGGCCTACCAACTTTCAAGGTATTTCAAAGACAAATCTTATCGAGACTATAAAGAGTTATTAATTGACGCCCGCGCATCGCGCAAGCAATATGTGCTGCTCAATCGCAAGCAAATCAATTACCAAGTAAAAAAGGAAATGATGAGTTGGCCGATTTTCCGCGAAGGCCGCTATAAAGGAGGGGTACTATTCGAGAAAATGGATGTTCGTTACCGCCCTTTCAGCAATTTAAGCAGAAGAACCGTGGGCTTTATAAATGAAGACGGCAAAGGCGCTGGGTTGGAATACAGTTTCAATTCATCGCTGGGGGGGCAAGACGGTGAAGCACTATTTCAGAAAATTGCTGGTGGCACATGGAAGCCTGTGTTTGACGGCAACAATATCAAAGCGGTTGACGGTTTGGATATACACACAACAATAGATGTCAACTTGCAAGATGTGGCCGAAACTTCGTTGTACCGCGCTATGCAAGCACACAATGCAGATGAAGGCACTGTGGTAGTGATGGAAGCAAAAACGGGATACATTAAAGCTATTTCAAACTTAACTTCCAATGGAGAAGGTGGTTATCAAGAGGAATTCAATCACGCAGTAGGCGGTTCGTTTGAGCCAGGGTCTACTTTTAAATTGGTAACGATGATGAGTTTGTTGGAAGACACCAATATTGAGTTGAACGACAGCATCAATACAGGAGGAGGCGAATACAAGTTTTACAACCGCACAGTGCGCGACCACGAAGAAGGCGGCTACGGAAGAATCACGATTAAAGAAGCTTTTGAAGTTTCGTCTAACATTGCCATGGCGCGGCTGGTGGACAAGCACTATGGCACTAAGCCATCTAAATTTTTGGAGAACATCGATGAACTGAAATTGTCAAAGCCACTTGGTTTACAAATCACAGGCGAGTCTTACCCAAAAATCACACGCCCTACAGATAAAGCTTGGAGTGGCATTACACTGCCGTGGATGGCATACGGTTATGGTTTCGAAATTTCGCCACTGCATACCTTGGCTTTGTACAATGCCATTGCCAATGACGGTAAAATGATCAAACCCATTTTTGTTACAAAAGTAAGTCGCGCAGAGAAAGTGATTCAAGAGTTTGAAACAGAGATCATCAACCCCAAAATCTGTTCTAGCAAAACATTAAATCAGTTGCGCTTATTATTGGAAGGAGTCGTAGAAAACGGTACGGCTAAGAATTTAAAAAACACGTATTATAAAATTGCTGGTAAAACGGGAACAGCGCAGATTTTGGTGGACGGTCGCTACGAAAAACGGTACATCACTTCGTTTGTTGGATATTTCCCTGCACATGCGCCTAAGTACACCGCTCTTGTTTTAATTAAAAATCCGCGTGGCGTTTATCAATACGGAAACAGCGTGGCGGGTCCGGTGTTTCGGGACATCGCTGATAACATCTACTCTCGCGATATCAACCTTCATTCAGCGATGGAGAAAAAGAGAATGATGGAGCCGGGTGTGTTTCCTACGTTGCGTGCGGGCAAGCAAGAAGAGCTCACCATGTTGAGCAATGAGTTGGGTGTATCCAATCATTCGGCAACAGAAGAAGAATGGATTAAAGTTGCTAAGAATGGCAGTGCTGTGGTGTGGAAGAAAAATCCTATCGTAAAAGGATTGGTACCCGATGTAATGGGGATGACATTCCGAGATGCGATTTACGTGTTGGAGAAATCCGGTTTGAGAGTGTCCTACGAGGGAAGGGGAAGAGTGAAAGAGCAATCACTTTCACCAGGTGCAAAAGCGGGTAAAGGTGCGCGGATATACGTGAAGTTAAGTTGAAGAGTAGCGAGATGAAAAATAGATTTAATTCGGTAGTGCGCAATAAGCAGTTGGCAGTGTTTGTCTGCCGACAGTTGTTGCAAAAGCCTAAATAGAATGGCAGAGTTAAAAGAC
>JBJTHA010000190.1:0-10422 GCA_046094265.1 Cytophagales bacterium | reverse complement strand
GCATTGAGAGACCACGGAACAAAATTCAGAATACACATTGACGATATTGGTGTTATTTACGAGAACAATCAAGTCATCCTTCCTCAAGCTGAGTCAACTGTCAAAAAGTCCCGTTCTAAGTCTTAAATAGATGTCGATTTTTTTGTCAGCCATTACTTTGTCGTCTTGGGTCGCGGGCTGGAGAGGCAGGCTCTTTTGCATTGCTTTGGTTTGAGTTGTCGGACGTGCGGCAATGCAAATGTGCCTGACTGCGCGAAATGAAACTCTACTTTGTCGGGCGGGTATTACACACAACGTTTGTGTTTGCGATGTGGCCGGCTTCCGAAGCCGCGTCCTGTCCCCGAAACCAAACGCTGAACGAAGATAACACTTATAACTTACAATTCACCCGGCCATAGCGCAAACATTTTGTTGGCGGTTCGTGCGGATTCATAGTCCCAATTCTTCTTTAATAAAATCTTTAACCCCATCTGGTCCCGTAATCTTTAGCGAAGCCGTCCCGTTAGTGTCGCCTGGTATTTTTAACTCGTAGTCAAAGAAGTCACAACATTGTCGTTCGGTCTTTATAAATTCAGTCAATTGGTCGATTATCTTGTCTGTCCCCTTAAATGTATATTCAAAGCCGTCCTTGAATTCATTCTTTGTTAACACGTTATTTTTTAAGTCGGTCAAAACAGTCTGCCTGCGGTTTTGTAATTCTTTTGATGTCAACTTGCACGTCAATGCCGCCCGTTCTTTTAAAGTGATTGTTTTCATGGATTTATTTTTTGTCTGTCCCAAGAGGTCAGTATTCAAAATTGTCATCAAGCTTAAAGCAACAATTAACTTAGTCATGTTCATATCTGTCGAATTTTCTTTTGTCTGTCCAACGCATGACCGCCAACATTAGTATAGGCGCATTTCTGACTCTTTTCTGATAAAATATGCGCCTATTTCACCATTAGGTGCGCCAAATCGCCAAATTACCGATCGGCTTTCCCATACTCAATGTTACTCAGCAGCGTTTAAAAATCCAAGTTATCGAGAGGACTTTTTATGCCACTGAGGGCTTTGCTGGTTACATGAGTATACACCTCCGTGGTTTTGCTGCTGTTGTGCCCCAGCAGGTTTTGTATATAGCGCAAATCGGTACCGCTTTCCAGCAAGTGGGTGGCAAAGCTATGCCGCAGGGTATGCACGGTAACATGCTTTATGATGTTTGCTCGCTTGCAAGCTTCCTTTGTAATTGCCTGAACACTACGCTCGCTATAGGTGCCTCCGCCTTCACCTTCAAAAAGATATTCCTTCGGCTGATACCTTTTATAATAGTCCCGCAACAGCGGCAGCAATTTTTCGGACAAAAGTGTGTACCTGTCTTTCTTGCCCTTGGCCGCCCTAATGCAAATTTGCATTCGGTCGCTATCAATATCGCTTGGCCTCAGGTTTAGCAATTCGCTTAGCCGCAAACCAGCCGAGTAGCACAGCATAAGCATGGCTTTATGCTTAACGTTTTTAACGCCCTTTAGAAGTGCCTGCACTTCCTCTACCGACAGCACTGTAGGCAACTTCGTTTCCCGCAGTGGTCGCTCCAGTTGGTAAAATTTGCGTGCCCCACCTTTTACCTTTTCGTAGTAAAACTTAATGGCATTTATAGCCTGGTTTTGTGCACTGGCCGATATACCCCGTTCTTGCACTAAGTAGCGAGTATAAGCAATGATCTCCGGCTCGGTAATGTCGTCAATTTTTTTTGCATAATGATAGTTAATGAACTCTTCAAAGTTTTGTTTATAAATCTCCACAGTGCTGGCCGCGTAGCGCATACTTTCCATTTTTTCCAACATGGCATGGGGGCAGTTGCGGTAGTTAGGTATTTCGTATGCCTTGGGCTTTGGCTTCAACCCTGCCCTTTCGCGCTGATCTTCCCACAAAAGTGTCATGCCACTGGTAATACAAAAATCCTGCAAAGCCTTTTTCTGTTTTTCTTCAATGGCTGCGCTCCACCATTTTTCTGCCCTGTGGTACTTGGCAAACGGAAATGCCTTTAATAGTGCCATCAATGCCGGGTGATAATGGGCAATTATCCTGAACCTTCCTGTTTTATACTGCACGGCCTTTACGGTAAGTGGATTTACTTGGTGCAACTGTTTGGCCAACTCCTCTTTTGCCTTCGAAGTTGCCTGTGCACTTGGGTAAAGCGGTTGTAGTTGCGGAAACGCCTGCTTCAGTTGGTTAAAAACCGTTCTTGAAGCCTCTACATGCCATGCCTTTTCGGTTTGGCTCCATTTGCACTCAGCTACATCTCTAACCCGTTTTGCAAGGGCTACATCAAAGGGGAATTTAATAAACAAACGCCTTTGACCTCGGTGTATTTTGTCGTAGTAAAACATCATCAAACCATTTTTATTGCGCCTATACAGCCAAATTTACGGAATAGGCGCAATAAAAGCACCAATACCCATCTTCCTTAATCTTTTCATTGTGCCGTAAAAAGCTCGCCATCTCTCCACGTCAGTGCCCACTTAGTTTTGCCACCTTGCCTAGAGTTACGCTAGCGCAGGTGGCTCACTCAACTGTTTCTTCACATCTGCAAAACTCATCTTCCCCACAAAATTCCTTACACCTCTCAATCCATCGGCTTCCAACATAATCTCTTTCGCCACGTCCATGGCCAACGCCTCTTGCACATTTTGCACCAATCCGCCCGGTATTTTTTTGGCCAGCAAGGCAACCATTAAATCATGAGAATATTTTTCTTTTATTCTATCAGATAGCAATTGGTTCAACTCCTCTCTGTTTTTCACGCGCTGTTGGTTAGTAGCAAATATTCTCAAGTCCAAATGGCCAAGTCCCAATACTTCCATCAAATCTTCAAACTGTCTATCGCTCCCCACGGCCAACAAAATCTGCTTGCGATCCTTGGTTTCAAAAACATCCCCATAGGGTGCAATATTCGGGTGTGCAGAGCCCTGCCGCTTCGGCAATTTTTTTCCCACCAGCCAATTGGTGGCTTGGTTCGCCAACGAAGCCAGTGCTGTGTGTACCAAACTTACTTCCACAAAACCGCCTTGGCCAGTGCGTGCGCGGTGCAGCAATGCCAACAACAAAGCTTCCTTTAATTGATGGGCTGCCAACACATCGATCAGTGCCACAGGCATTTTTACGGGTGGCCCCTCGTCCTCGCCATTCAAATCCATAAAACCCGATTCGGCCTGTATCACCGCATCATAGCCCACACGCGCGTCATCACTTCCATAGCCGGTTATTTGTCCATAGATTAGTTGTTGGTTGATGGTTTTTAGTTGTTCGTAACTAACTCCTAATTTCTCGGCATCACCAGGTTTGTAACTGGCAATCACCACATCCACAGTAGGCACCATCTCCCTCAGCTTTTCGAGGTCGGCTGGTTGGCTTAAATCCAACGCAACGGACTGCTTGCCCCAATTGCAACAACAAAAGTAGGCTGAGCGGTCATCGGTGGGCTCGCCTGCGCTTTTCCAACTGCGGGTAACGTCACCTCCCGTTTTCGGGTTTTCAACTTTAATTACCTCTGCACCCAGCTCGGCAAAGAACTGCCCCACACTCGGGCCAGCCAGCACCGAAGCCAGCTCTAAAACTCGGAGTCCCGCGAACATTTCTTTACTTTGCATCGTTGTGAGTAGTTTCAAACTTTACCAATATATAAAAATGCGCATTTTAATTGTTGCCGTTACCGTTTTGGTTTTCGTTTCATGTTCAAAACCTGTTGAATTGAAAACGGGCACATGGCGTGGAGTGATTGATTGCCAAGGCCACGACCTTCCGTTTATTTTTGAAGTTGCCAAAAATGGTGATCAGCTGAACGTACACATCAAAAACGGCACCGAAGATTTGTTGCTGGACGAGGTAAGCCTTTTTGGCGACTCGGTGCACATGGTAATGCACATTTTTGATGCCGAGATTCGCGCCAAAATAAATGGCGACCAATTGACTGGAACGTTTGTAAAGAACTATGCACCCGAAGCGAACCAGCCCTTCAGGGCTTCTTTCGGTGAGGATTTTCGCTTTGCAAAAAACGCTGCAGAAAAAACCATCGACTTTAGTGGCAAGTACCAAGTGGAGTTCATCACACAAAAAGGTAAAGCCATTCCTTCAGTAGGAATTTTTGAACAACAGGGCAACCATGTAACGGGTAGCTTTCTGCGGCCCACAGGCGATTTACGATTTTTGGAAGGCAACGTGGTGAACAACCAATTGTTGCTGAGCGCTTTCGATGGAAACCATGCGTTTGTATTTGTCATCAATCAACAAGGCGATTCGCTTACGGGCGATTTTTATTCCGGCAAGTTGGGATACGAATCGTTAAAAGCCATCAAAACCGACAGTGCAAAAATGCCCGACCCTGAGTCGCTCACATATTTAAAAGAGGGTTACGACAAAATCGATTTTAGTTTTCCTGATTTAGAAAAGAAGCTCATCACGCCCAACGATGCAAAATACAAAGGCAAGGTGTTGATTTTGCAGATACTGGGTTCGTGGTGTCCTAATTGTTTAGACGAAACGAAATTTTTGGTGCCGTGGTACAACGAGAACAGCAAACGCGGTGTAGAGATCATCGGGCTTTGCTACGAACGCAAAGATGATTTTGCTTATGCCAGCGAGCGTGTAAAAAAAATGAGAGAGAAATTGAAAATACCTTACGACTTGGTGGTTGCAGGTGTGAATGACAACGAAAAAGCATCACAAACGTTGCCGATGCTGAGCAAGGTATTAGGTTTTCCCACCACCATCATTATCGGCAAAGATGGCAAAGTAAAAAACATCCACACAGGGTTTGAAGGACCTGGTACGGGCATTTATTTTGAACAGTACAAAGAGCGGTTTAATCAAGTAATCAATGAGCTGCTCAAGGAAGGAATAAACAACTAACGTTTTTCGCTAAATTTGCCGCCTGTCATTTTAAAAACATTGATATGAAAGTCCTACTTGATGTGAAAGACAACAAAGCTGCCTTTGTGTTGGAGCTTTTGCGAAATCTTTCATATGTAAAGGCCGAACCAATTAGTGCTGGCAAGGCTCAATTTCTAAAAGAATTGAGAGAATCAGTAAAAGAAGTGAAACTTGCTAAGCAGGGAAAAGTGAAACTCAGGACCGCAGAACAACTGCTAAATGAACTTTAGTGTTGAAGCTACTGCCTACTTTGCCAAGCAATTAAAACGATTGAGCAAGAAATTCCCATCGTTAAAAGACGAATTCAAATATTTAATCAATTCCTTAAAAGAAAACCCCAAGCAAGGTACAAGTCTCGGTAATAACTGTTTCAAAATTAGATTAGCCATTCGCTCAAAGGGAAAAGGCAAATCAGGTGGGAGCGAGGGTGATAACACATATTCAAGTCATCAAGTCGAGGGTTTTTCTACTTTCAATTTATGACAAATCAGAACAATCGGATATTAATGACCGAGACTTGAGCAACTGGATTAAAGACCTTTGACAATCACCTTTAAACTATTTAGAGAATAATTGCATTTAAGGTATCATGAAACGCGTAGTAGTAGGTCTATCGGGCGGTGTTGATTCCAGCGTAGCGGCTTACTTGCTAAAAGAGCAGGGCTACGAGGTGATCGGCATGTTTATGAAAAACTGGCACGATGACTCTGTCACCATCAGCAACGAGTGCCCTTGGCTTGATGATAGCAACGATGCGATGATTGTGGCCCAGCACTTGGGCATCCCGTTTCAAGCCATCGACTTAAGCGCAGAATACAAAACGCGCATTGTCGACTACATGTTTGCCGAATACCAAGCGGGCCGCACTCCCAACCCCGATGTGCTTTGCAACCGTGAAATCAAGTTTGATGTTTTCTTGGATACGGCTGTAAAACTGGGTGCCGACTTTGTCGCGACCGGCCACTATTGCAGAAAAGGAATCATCGAAAAAGACGGTAAACAAATTTTCCAATTGCTTGCCGGAAAAGACCCGAATAAAGACCAAAGCTATTTCTTGTGTCAGCTCACCCAGGCGCAGTTGTCCAAAGCATTGTTTCCAATCGGTGAATTACTCAAACCAGAAGTACGGGCAATTGCAAAAAAAGCCGGCTTGGCTACCGCTGAGAAAAAAGATTCGCAAGGATTGTGCTTCATCGGCAAAGTGCACCTACCCGATTTTTTGCAGCAACGACTAGAACCCAAACAAGGTAAAGTAATAGAAGTACCCGTTCAATCACGGGCTTTTGCCAACGGTTGGGCTGATGATGACTTAGAGAATTTGACCAGGCCGTACAGCCTTCAACCAACTTTTGGTGAAGTAGTGGGCGAACACAATGGGGCGCATTTTTATACCATCGGTCAACGTAGAGGTTTAAATATAGGTGGTTATGAAAAACCGCTATTTGTGATTGGCACAGACACAGATAAAAATATAATCTATACTGGATCAGGCTATGACCATCCCGGACTTTATCGAAAAGGTTTGTTCATCGCTTCCGCAGATGTGCATTGGGTACGAGATGATTTAAGATTGCAAATTGGTGATTCCAAAAAGCTATACGCGCGAATTCGCTACAGACAACCATTAGAAGCTTGTACCTTGCATCAAAAATCAAATGGCCTCCACATTATTTTTGATCGGCCACAGCGAGGTGTAACACCCGGGCAATTTGCGGCTTGGTATGAGGGCAATGAGTTGCTTGGCAGTGGGGTGATTGGTTAGTAATTGCTTGGCAAATACCTAGCCTCGAAATTCGGTTTGACAAGAAATTTTTGTAAAGTCAACGCGTTTTTTGTTCTTCTTTCCTTTATAAAAAACTTTCTCTACAATTTTCGACTCACGAACCCACATGTCCGTAGGCAGCCGTTTCAGAGTAAATAGGCATACTCAACTTGAAGCGCTAAGAAATACTTCATACACTGCGCAGGTGGCTATCGCTCCGTCATCATGGCTTCGTTTCTAAAATCGTGGGGCTATCAAAACATTGTCAACATTAAAGGTGGTTATCAAGCTTTAAGCAAAACCAAATTGGAGCGAACGGAAAAACAGCTGGTGAATACGGAACTTTAGGCGAACGCGCGCACAAGCGAGTATAAACTCATGGTGCCCATTACAACCACTACTACCCATCCGATTACTTGCAACCATAAAGGATGCCGGTAACTGCCAATGATGTCACGGTTTCTAGAGACAATTAAAACGATTGCCAGTGCCACAGGAAGTGTTATTCCATTTAATGTGCCTGCCAAAACCAGCAGCCGAACCGGATTGCCCACTACAACAAAAACGAAGGCAGAAATGAGGATGAAGACAGAAATTATCCAACGTTGATTTTCCAACAACTTCGAGTGAAACCCAGCGACAAACGTAATAGAAGTATAAGCACACCCGACCACCGAAGTAATGGCCGCGCTCCAAATCACTACGCCAAAGAACCGGTAACCCAAACTTCCTGCGGCAGCTTGAAAAATAGAGGCGGCAGGTTTGCCTTTAGCTAATTCAACACCAGCCGTAACGACTCCAAGCGCCCCTAAAAATAAAACCATACGCATCAGTCCGGTTATGACAATGCCGCTGATGGCACTGCGATTTACCTTGTGTAAATTAACTTGACCCACCACGCCTGCATCAAGCAACCGATGCGCACCGGCAAAACTGATGTAACCACCTACGGTACCACCCACCAAGGTAACAATCGCTAAAGGGTCAATAATAACTGGTACAAACGTACGATGAACGACCGCTAACAATGGCGGATGCGAACTCACGGCAACATAGCCTGTCAACAAAATCATTAAAATGCCCAGCACCTTCGCAAACCAGTCGATGGTATTGCCAACCTTTTTCATCCAAAAAATAATAAGCGCAACCAAACAACTGATTGCTGCACCTGCCTCGGGCGAAATTCCAAAAAGCACTTGCAACCCGAGCCCGCTGCCTGCCAGATTGCCAATGTTGAAAGCCAGTCCGCCCAACACAATAATCGCGGCCAAAAAATAACCTAATCCCGGTAGCACTTTGTTGGCTGCGTCTTGTGCTTTGAGATTACTCATCGTCAAGATTCGCCAGATGTTCAACTGAACTGCGATGTCCAACAGAATTGTAATCAAGATCACAAACCCAAAGCTAGCCAACAGCTTTTGCGTGAACACCGTGGTTTGCGTGAGAAACCCAGGACCAATGGCCGATGTCGCCATCAAAAATGCTGCGCCAAGAATAGCAGATTTCCTTTCTTTCAAAGCGTTTTGATTTTGATGCCCTCGCTCTTTAATCGATGGTAAATGGCGCTTGCAAACACTGCTGCATGTGCACCATCGCCATGCAAACAAATGGTATCCGCTTTTATTGAGATCGGTTTACCTGTAACATCTACCACCCTGCTCTCCTTTACCATTTTCATCACCTGGCTTAGCGATTCTTCTTCAGATTGAATCAAGGCATTTTTTTCTGTACGTGGCGTGAGCGAACCATCGGGCTGGTACGTGCGGTCGGCAAACACTTCGCTTGCTGTTTTTATCCCAACAAGGGTTGCTTGCGAAATCATGTCGCTGCCGCTGAGCCCGTAGTAAATTAATTTCGGATTGAAATCAAAAACAGCTTGTGCGATGGTACGGCTCATTACCTCGTCTTTCGCTGCCATGTTGTATAAAGCACCGTGTGGCTTAACATGATGCATCACCGCACTTTGCTTGCGGCAAGCAGAATCAACGATAAAAAGTTGAAGGGTAACCAAATCATAAAGTTCCTTCGAAGTCAACTTCATGTTCGTTCGGCCGAAGTTGGGTTTATCGTCAAATCCGGGGTGTGCGCCAATGGCTACTTGATGTCGCAAGCAAAGAGCAACCGTATCTTTGATGATTTGCGCATCGCCTGCATGGTAGCCGCACGCAATGTTGGCGCTGCTGATGAAAGGCATAATAGCCGCATCGTTGGGCATGCCCTCGCCCATGTCGCAGTTCAAGTCCACTGTCATGAGAGACAAGGTACAAAAATGTAGGAAGGTTGTTTATTCGCTCCTCAAACTTTCCACCGGCCGCATCAACCCAGCGCGCCATGATTGGTAGCCGACCGTACCCAGGGCCACCGCCACAGCGGAGAGGCCAGCCAAAACAAATACCCCTGCACTCAACTCAACTCGGTAAGCGAAGTCTTGCAACCAGCGGTTCATCAAATACCAGGCGATGGGTGTGGCAACGATGATAGAGATAAAAACTAGCAACAGAAAATTAAAGGTGAGTAATCGAAATACGGACGTTACCGATGCGCCCAACACAAGCCTGATGCCTATTTCCTTGGTGCGCTGTTCAATCATAAATGCAGAAAGTGCAAATAAACCAAGGCAAGCGATGGCGATTGCCACCAGCGAAAATGCTGTAAATATTTGTCGTGTGCGGTGAACGTCATCATACATGGCTGCATAACTTTCATCCAGAAATGAATAGCGAATGGGCTGATGAGGTGAAAATTTTTTCCACTTGTTTGTAATTTCATCAATTGCTTGCGCCATGTCCGCGCCTTGCAATTTTATCGCCATCATCGATGCACTTTTTCCCAAACGCATCATCAAAGGTTCTACATTTTGTCGCATGGTTTCAAAATGAAAATCTTCCACTACCCCAAGCACTGTATACTCTCTTCCATTTGTAATCAACTTTCCTACTGGTTCGCTCAGGTTTAATTGCCGTGCCATGGCCTGATTGATAACCGTTCCTGCAGAATCAGATGCAATCCTTTCATCAAAATTACGCCCAGCCACCAGTTGCATACCCATCGTCTTCACATAATCCACATCTACCACCCAGTTTTGACCAAAAATCCCTCGTTCTTCTTTTTGCGTATCCTTATTGCGAAAAGTATTACCATTTCGTTTAGTACCTTTTATAGGCAAATAATCGCTCACGGTCACGCTTTGTACGGACGACAAATCCTTGAGTTCATTTTTGAAACTTTCTATTTGTTTATCCAAAGTGCCGGTTCCCTGCAAAATCAGTACTTGATCTTTTACAAAACCAATTTTTTGATTCAGCACGAAATTCATTTGCTGAGAGATTACCAAAGTACCTACAATCAATACAATTGAAATGGTGAATTGAAAGACCACCAACGCCCCGCGGAGGTTAGATCCCTTGCTACCCTTCGATAACGAGCCTTTCATTACCTCAATCGGTTTGAAGTGCGAAAGAAAGAATGAGGGGTAAAGCCCCGCTACCACACCAACGCCAAAAATGGCTAAAAGAAAAATAGTCAAGGCGTGCCAGTCAAAATAAGGGATTGACAAACTCTTGGCGACCAACGTGTTGAAAGATGGTATTAAAAGAGAAGCCAGTAACAGACCTAACAGAAACGCAAGCAAACTCACAATCATTGATTCTGTGAGAAACTGTTGAATGAGATCGTGCTTTACCGAACCCACTACTTTTCTAATGCCTACTTCTCGGGCCCGGTTGGCAGATTTTGCAGTGGAAAGATTAATGAAA
>JBJTHA010000189.1:0-4450 GCA_046094265.1 Cytophagales bacterium | reverse complement strand
TTTTAAACGTATCGAAACTTCTGGTGGAAATCGGTCGATGTATTCATCGACAGTAATTGCCGCACTGGACTTCATGGGTAGAAAGTTACTAGGCTTACGACAAAAAATCCCGCTTGCGCAGGATTTTATTTGGCAGAGGAGGAGGGATTCGAACCCCCGGACCTCCTGAAAGGTCTCCGGTTTTCAAGACCGGTGCAATAAACCGCTCTACCACTCCTCTGTGTTCGTTCTATTAAAATTTGGATTGCAAAACTAATGGATATTTTCTAACTGACAAACGCCTACTCTTCACTAAAATCTGTAAAGGTCTTCTTCACATCTTTAGTGGCGTACTTAGGCGAAATAATCTTGAGTGCATTGATTTCTAATGTTTCCAGTTTTTGGCTATTCAGCAACGGCAAAAATTTGTCTTTGTCAGCATCAAAACCTTTGTCTCTGCGCATGGATTTCAGCGCATACTTACGGGCAAAATTATCTCCTTCCAATTGTAATTGATTACGCAATTCCACATTGGTTTTAATTTTATCCAGCAATTCGTTTTTAGATTTTCCTATCACCTCGGTAGCTTCTAAAGTACCTAGCGTAAGCACGGTGGTTCCGCCTATAGCCGAAACGGTTTTATAGCTGGATGGATCGTTTGATAACACAACTGGCGATAGGCCGGTAGTAGCGCCCAATGATGCATTTAAAATAGCACGGTTCTTTTTTCCCTTCTTCGCTTGCTTCAATGTTTTGGTGAGCAATTCGTGATTTTCATCTAAGCGGTCGATCAGCGTTTTTGCCGCGATGAGTGTGTTGCGGTATTTTTGGTATAGACCTTTATCTTTCTCATCAAGGTTCTCTGCATCCGCTACTGTTACTTTTATTTTTTTTTCTACCCGGTTGGCCGATTTATCTAACACAAAAAAAATCAAATCAAGTGTTTTCTGTTTTTCAGCTTCATCAACAAAACTGTATCCCGGCAACCAAGTAAACTCGCCTTGGGCATTGGTACTCTCCTTTATACTGTTTTTGGACACGCGTGCATCTGAACTTACAAAGCCAAATGCAGAAATATTTTCGTCCCCGTTAGGGTCAGTGGCATATATCTTAAAATTTAAGCGTTCGTCTTCTCTAATGGAAAAGCTACTGTCACCTGGCAATATCAAAAGGTCAGGGGGTAAGTCCAGTTGTGTTTGCGCAAGTTTTAATTTGCCGCGTGTCTCCGCCTTTTCTGGTTGGTCTTGCACGGCAAATTCTAATACAACAGGATTGTTTTTCAATGCATTGAATTGATTGCGGGATGGGTTCCACGTAATCAAACCTTGCGAAGAAAACTGCAAACCCTCGGGCAGCTGTGAAACCACAGGTTTATACACGATGGGGTCATTGTCAGGATCGGTCACATAATCGTCTGAAATTTGATATTGATTTTGCATGGATTGCTTGACGTAAAAAGTGGGCAAGTCGTCAATAAGGGGCAGCCTATTTTGATGAAGGATAGTAAATGAAATTGGCTTCCGTATGCGATGCCCATTTTTCCATTCGGCCTGAAATATCAACGTGATTTCCTTTTGCTTTTCAAGACGGTCAACCAAATCAAAACCGGGAGTCCATGAAAAGTGGCCGAGCGTATCGAATGATATTTGGTAGCCGTTTACTCCTTCTAAAGAATAGCGCGGTTTGTTAGCGTCCGTTACGTCTAAAGTAAATGCAATCGTTTGGCCTTCGCGCACGTTGGTCCAGTTTTCAGAGGTGGGGAAAACGAGGTTTTGTGCATGCAAGCCAAATGCAAACGAAAAGCAAAAGACTAAAACGCAATTTCTCATTGGCTCTTTTTTGATTTAAATAGGTGGCAAATTTAGTGGTTTAGTAAATTTCTAAAACGGTATATTTAAGGTATGGTAGCTCCGATTTCTATCCCTCACGATTAAACAAGATCGTGACCAAAAACCTACAATCCATTGAAAAAACAACCGCCTGAAACAAAACTTGAAAAAAAGCACAACTTCTTTGAAGACGTGTACGATGTGGTTAGGCTGATACCCAAAGGCCGTGTGACCAGCTATGGTGCCATTGCCCGCTATTTGGGCACGGGCATGAGCGCCCGCATGGTGGGCTGGGCGATGAATGCCGCGCACGGGGTAAAAGGTGTGAAAGCGCACCGCGTGGTAAACTCCCAAGGCTTGCTCACAGGTCGCCATCACTTTGTGCCGCCTAGCTCTATGCAATCTAACTTGGAAAAAGAAGGAGTTAAAATCAAAAAACACCAAGTGCAGGATTTGGAAAAAAAGTTTTGGGATCCGGGAAAGGAACTGTTGTAAAAAGAACTAGTCGATAGTCCAGTCGATGGTAGATCGGAAGCTATGTGTCATGGACTATCGGCCATGGACCATCGACTGTGGACTATTGCCCAATGACCAAACGTTGAGTATTTTGAGCCTTTTTAACTGAATATGACAATTGATCTACGCAGCGATACCGTAACCAAACCAACACCCGCCATGAAAGAGGCCATGTTTGCGGCCGAGGTAGGCGATGACGTTTTTGGTGAAGACCCCCAAGTGAACAAATTGGAAGAAAAGTGCGCAGACTTGCTGGGCATGGACGCTGCCGTGTATTGCCCCAGTGGCACTATGACCAACCAGATCGGCATCAACGTGCTGACACAGCCTTATGATGAAGTAATTTGCTACAAAGGGGCGCACATTTATAAATACGAAGGCGGTGGACTGATGGGCAACAGTCATGTAAGTGTAAAATTACTGGCTGGCAGCCGTGGTCGAATTTCCGTAGACGAAATTCTACAGAATATCAACAACGATGACCAGCATTATCCACGAACATCTGTAGTCGCATTAGAAAATACCGTGGTGCGAGAAGCAGGTAGTTTTTACTCATTGCGTGAGATTGAAAAAATTTCTGCTTTCGCACGCAGCAAAAGCTTGCACATGCACCTCGATGGGGCGCGGTTGTTCAATGCATTGATCGCCTCGGGCGATCAGGCAAGCGATTACGGGAAGTACTTTGACACGATTTCAATTTGCCTTTCCAAAGGATTAGGAGCACCTGTTGGATCGGTCCTGGTTTGCAAAAAAGAGTTTGCGAAAAAAGCCCGCAGAATGCGAAAAGTGTATGGCGGTGCATGGCGCCAAGCAGGCTTTTTAGCAGCAGCCGGAATTTATGCGCTCGACCACCATGTGACTAGATTAGCCGAAGACCACGCACGCGCAAAAGAATTAGGCAAGTGCCTACAACAGCAATCGTATGTAAAATCGGTAATGCCCGTGGATACAAACATTGTGATTTTTGAATTAGTACCTTCGTTAACACCTGCGTTGTTTCTTGAAAAAATTGGCGAGCACAATATCAAAGCTCTGGTTTTTAGTGCAACCGAAATTAGAATGGTGACACATTTGGATTTCAACAATGCCATGCTGGAGAAAACAATTGCAACGTTAAACCAACTCCGTTTTTCATGATGGATGAATTAGGAAAGTCGATACCCGTATCAGAAGGTATGGTTGATGCAGAGCAGGGTGGTGAGCGCAAACAGCCCAATGAATTCTGCCTTAACTGTGGAACAAAACTACTTGATAAATTTTGCCATCATTTCGGACAAAAAGATATTCAAAAGCGACAAACGTTAGGCGAGCTATGGACGAATTTCATTTCATCGTTTTGGAGTTATGAAGGAAAATTTTTTCGTACTACCAAGTATCTCATCACCAAACCAGGATTTTTAGCACAAGAATATTGCGCGGGCAAACGCGAAAGTTACTATCACCCAGCCCGCATGTATGTGTTCATCAGTTTTGTATTCTTTTTAGCGTTCTTTTCTATTCCCGAAAACCCCGAAGAAGATAAGGAGAAAGAAGAAGTAGAACTTACCGAAGCGGATAGAAAAGGAATTGCAAACAATACCAAAAAGGGATTTGACAAACTGACTAAAATAACTGGCGACTCCACTTTCACTTCACTTGGAGACTCCATTCAAAAGCAAGTAAGTGCCAATACTGATAGCGTCAAGTCGAAAAAGAAAAAAGACAAAGGTGCAAATTTCAATTTCGATGATGTCAAAGATTACAAATCAATTGAAGCATATGATTCAGTACAGCTTACAAAACCAGAATCTGAGCGCGACAACTGGTTTGAGCGTTTGGTATCAAAACGAGTCATCAGCGTAAGGAATAAGTATGGCGAAGACTCTGAAAAGTTGGGTGAAGAGTTTGTGTCAGCATTCAAAGATAACTTTTCGAAAGTATTGTTCTACCTGCTTCCTTTTTTCGCGCTGTTACTTAAATTTCTGTACGTTCGCAGGGGCTACTACTATAGCGAACACCTCGTATTTTCAATTTACTATTACAACTTTTTCTACCTGGCAGGCACTTTGCAAATATTGGTGGGGCTTGTTCCTTGGCTCTCGTGGACAAGCACATTTATTGGATTTTGGATCGTGCTTTATTTGATC
>JBJTHA010000188.1:0-3907 GCA_046094265.1 Cytophagales bacterium | reverse complement strand
ATTCTATTCAGTGAATCAATTCTGTACGTTACTTTTTTCGCCAATGCCACTGCCTGTGAATGATACCCTGCTGCCTCAATAAGTATTTTGTTGTCAGTCGAATTTTGAACGCAACCAACGCACAAAAATGCAAGACAGATTAAATGCTTCATCACTTATTACTCGTTATCAATTCGGCTTGGTCTAAAATGAAAGTCATGTGCTCAACGTCTTTATCGTTCAATCGAAGTTTCCCTTTTACGGTAATCACTTGATCGGGCTTGAGTTTTGGCGGCTTATTTTTAAAATTAACCTCCGCTACTGTTTCGGGTCCTGCGCCTCCACAAAAGAAACAGGATGATAAAGGGTTTTTGGATAAAACAATACTGCCGACTGGAAGATCAAATGGTATGTAATGGCCTTGCAAGTCAATTTCACTTCCTTGCAATTGCTTTAGCTTGACGTCAAATTGTGGCACTAAAAAATACTCGTTGTATTGTTTGATGTAAGTTGAAACAAACTTCGTACGCGTGAAAAGTTGCCAGCCGTCTGTTGAAGGAGGGGCACTCAGTACGAAGAGCAATAGAATGTTTTTCATATCGTCAAAACTGTTTTAAGTAGGTAACCTTAAAAACGCCCTGTTGAGTCACCAACCGGCTGTTGATTTGCGTGTCGGTATTAACAAAGTCCTGTCGATTATCATTGAGTACGAGAAAAATGAATGACAACGGTTTGTACTCCCATTGGAGGCGTGTGTTGAACGTGTTTCGATTGATGGCTGAATTATATTGATAAAAACTAATCCATTGCACGCGCGGATTTAATGCCAAACGAATTTCTGCGGTAGCCAAGTCGGTGGTGACAGCTGAAGACAATATGCCTAACCTATTTATTTCGTTATGTCGATAACTAAGCGTAAGTGCCACATGCGGATCGGGCGCAATGCGTGCGCTGGTCGACAGTGATTGCAATGTGCCATTGAAATAATCTCCCCAACTATACTCGGCTGAAGCAAAAAACTTGCGCGAATTGTCCGTTTGAAATTCAACGGAGTGGTTATTATACGCATATCTTCCTGCCGCTATTTCAACGCCAACGGGGGAAAATGATTCAAGAAGATTTTGCCAATTCGTTACAAAGCTGTAAGATAGTCTACCTCCATTCTGAAAGTTCAGACTAAACGGTTGGTAGGAAATAAACCCTTCGCGAAAGCTGAGATCATTGTAGTACTGATACAAATAGACCGTGACACCCGGAGTATATTGGCGAATTATTTTTTTCGGCAACCAGTCGGGTCGCAGCTTTAAACTCACAGCCGGGCTGGTCAGTACATAATTGGTAGCATCCACAAACCCGGAGCGTGGATCGTATTTATCTGAAACCACTGCTTGCACATGGCCCGCATAAATATCGTTGGTATCATAATACGCCCACACGGAGCCAGACCAACCTTTATTGTTTAAGAGTCCTGAATTATTCGATCCCGAAAGCATCCAAAACATATTCAGTTTTTGGTTGGGGCGATACAATCCATCTATAGTGATGGTGGAGTTCGCATTTGTGCGACCAGCCGTATCCGCTTCATCGTATCGAAAGGTAGCCAGGCCACCAATACGCGTTCCTTGATCGGTGAGGTTATGCGAATAACGCGCCACCGCAAAGTTAGATGCCGGATTGACGCCCATGGCCTGCTGGCGTATGGCCAATGCGCCTATGTTTCGTTGAGGGCTTCGGTTGGTAAAGCGTACACCCGCTTCAATAGGTATTGGATTTCCGGTTTCATCTAATCCAATTCGTCTACTGAAAAAAGGTTGCAGCGCATCGAGCGCTTGCATGGTGTAAATTTCATTTCCTTCCAGAAAAAATTGCCTGCGCTCAGGAAACAAAACAGAAAAGCGTGCGAGGTTTACTACTTGCCGATCTACATCCACCTGAGCAAAGTCGGTGTTATACGTAACATCTAAAACTGAATTGGTACTGAGTGCCCACTTCGCTTCGCCACCTACTTTTGCATCACTGTTTTGTGTAGTGTTCCCTTCTTTACTTTCTCGATCGGCACTTACCAGCACATAGGGATTTAATTGCACGTTTATTCCATTATCGGCCGGCAATTCTAGTCCTGTTAGAATGGCTTCATACGGCATTTGATAAGGTGTGAACACACGCGGGATAGCTGGGAAGGTTACGTTCTCGTTGAGCCTTCGCATACAGCGCAACAAGATAATACCGATCCGATCGCTTCCTGTTTTATAGCGAATCGATTTCCACGGAATGGCAAACTCGGCCGTCCATCCCCAATCATGAATTTTGGTTTTTACACTCCACAACGAAATCCACTCGCGATTAAAATTACTGCCATCACTTATCAGCAGTTCGCGTTGGGCGCCATAGGGATTGGTTTGAAAGGCGGCTGCATTGCGTTTGTCGAGCAATCCGTCAATAGCAATACCAAATAGATCATTTTCATCAAAAGAAAAATCGCGTTGCATGTTGGGTACGCGAATACCTTTTCGGCCTGCTGAGTCGAAACAAACAGCGCTTATATATAAATTTTTTTCATCGAATAAAGTCCGCACTTCTGTTTTCAAGGAAGCTGCCTCTCCCTGGCGAGGTTCGTATTGTACCAAATCGGCAATTGGTTTTACATTTTGCCATGAAGGCTCATCCAACATCCCATCTATGGTGATAGAACCCACAACTTTCTGGCTCAGAATTTCACGAGGGGTTTCCGGTGGCTGAAAGGTTGCTTGCGCAAAGGCAACGGAAGTGGAGAGTAATACACAACCCGCTAAAAAATTATAATAAAAGAAACGATTCATTACTGTACTTAATTTTAAGTGGAATAAAAATCGAGGGTGCATGCTTTTCTATTAATTTACCTTCAAAGGAATCCGGAATTTTACTCATTCTTTAAGGCAACCACAGGGTTGATTCTGCTTGCCCGCCAAGATGGAAGCCATGCGGCTAGAATGGCAACGACAACTAGAAAGAGTCCGGCTACTAAATAAATGCCAGCATCCAGCGTATTGACTTGAAACAGAAATTGAGAAATCTGGCTGGTAGCCACAATCGCAGCGGTGATGCCAATACCGAGCGATACGAATGCCAAGGTCAGCACATCCTTCTGCACCAACCAAATAATTTCACTCGTTGTTGCTCCCAACACTCTGCGCACACCTAGTTCTTTTGTGCGTTGGCTAATAGTATATGACATAACACTGTAAACACCAATCGCAGCAAGTAGAATTGCTATGACAGCAAACAAAGAAAACAGCCGGCTTACTAGTTTATCTTGCCACAGTTTTTCATCTACACGTTGCCGCATGGTCTTTACATCGTACACTGACTGATCTCCATCCACTTTCCAAACTGCGGCCGATGCCGATTGAATGAGCTGAACGGGATTGCCGTCAGTTTTTATCAGTACAAATTGATTAGGCTTTGGCCGCTGCCAACAAGATAAATAGATATGGTAACTCTCCGTCTTACTTAAGTCACTATGGCGCACATCGCCCACAATACCTACAATTGTTCGGAAAGAAGACTCTGAATCGGGTTTACCAAACTTCATGCGCTTGTTCAGTGCATCCCCTTTCGGAAAGAGTTTAGTAGCGAGCGCTTTATTGATAACAGTCACTGGCGTGGATAAGGTGTCGTCATAATCGGTAAGGTAGCGCCCTTCGAATAGCGGAATCTCCATCATGGGGAAGTAATCTCCACTTATAGTTTGATACTTTACATAAGGGTTTTCCTTCTGCTCGGCAAACGATTGTCCGTCCACCGTAAATTCAGAATCCCGATTTTCTTCACTTGCCTCATACGACAGCGGTAGGTTATCATTGAGCGCCACCGCCTTTACATGAGGTAACTGTTTGAGTTCGGCCACCAAATTTTTATAGAATGGATGAATCTGTTGCATATCGCCATA
>JBJTHA010000187.1:0-3352 GCA_046094265.1 Cytophagales bacterium | reverse complement strand
GACCAAGAAGAGGTACACCGTGTTCTGGCGGAAGAATACCCAACTACCTCAACACTGTAAAATTCGGTACTGATTGTTGGCACAGCCTCTCTTCCGTATCGTTACTATCGAGGGATTTGCTTTTACTACTATCCCGCGACTGCGACTTTCATTCATCATCACCTACAATGCACCGATCTCTAAACTGGTTCTGAAAAATTTGAACCGTGCGCACGGTTATTCCAATAAAGACGGTTGACATGGTGCTGTACAAGTAATCGCTTTATATGGTAACGGAGAACAACCCGCGCTGAGATTGCGCAATCATCATTATGATAACAATCAAAGCAATTGTGTTGAAAATCAGTAACCGCATATGTTTTTTAGCGGGATCGGTGATTTTCTTCATAGTAACACGTGCTAATGTAATCAGGATTATCGCACCAACCATGCCGGTATTGTGTTCTACCAACCAATAGCGCGTCATTTTCTCAGCCATAGCGGCTTTGCTGAACATCACCACGGGACTAACAAAAAACAAAATAATACCTAACAGCAATTGCATATGCGTGAACATAAAAAGCCACAGACTCAATTGGTCATCGCGCTTGGTAAACTCCGATTTCTTACGCATACCAACAAAAGAGCGAATAATAACCAAAATCAAGAAAATCAACACAAAATACCGAACCAACGAGTGGAGTAAAAGTAACGCTGAATGCATATCTTCAATTATTTTTAATTTGAGTTGAAAATTACAGAATTTTAAATAAACATTCTGGCTGTTGATTTCAAATGTTACCTTTACCAAGAATATGAAAAAGTTGCTTTTGCTATATCGATTGACAATTATAAACCAGAACTATTGGAACGCAACTGTACGCCAAATCATTTTTGGGAGCAAATCACTCCGTACAACTGTCTTTATGCAAAAGCCAGCGATTTATTTTTGATTCATTTTTTTCCTTTGCAGTTTATAGCTCCATGACGAACATAGTAAAAGCTGAATTGCTCACCATTGGTGATGAGATTCTCTACGGCCAAATTGTGGATACCAACTCGCAATGGATGAGCGTAGAACTTGACAGGGTGGGCATCAAAGTGGTTCGCAAAACCACCGTAGGCGATCAAGAAAGCGAAATATTGACCGCGTTCGCGGAAGCGGAAAAACGTGCTGACATCGTTTTGATTACCGGAGGTCTTGGTCCCACCAGCGATGATTTGACCAAACCATTACTGGCAAAATACTTTGGATGCAAGTTAGTGATGCATGAGGAGGCGTTGACCGAAATCACGGCATTTTTCAAAAGTCGCGGTCGAGAGATGACCGAACTCAATCGGCAGCAGGCCGCCCTGCCCGGCTGTTGTACCAAAATTACCAACCCCATTGGCACTGCACCGGGCATGTGGTTTGAGCGCAACAACAAAGTATTTATGTCGATGCCAGGAGTACCGCATGAGATGAAAAAGATGATGACCGAACGGGTGATTCCTCGGTTGAAAGAAAAATTCCAAACACCGGTAATTCATCACAAAGTCATTCGAACCATTGGGATAGGCGAATCTTTTTTGGCAGATAAGATTGCCGTGTGGGAAAAATCATTGCCACCGCACATCAAACTCGCCTACCTGCCCAGCTTGGGTGAAGTAAAATTGCGGCTTACAGGTTTTGGCAGCTCAACGGCTGACCTGCAAAAAGAAATTGATGAATTGAGCGATACCCTGCTACCATTGGCTGGCGAATATGTTTATGGCTATGGAGACGAGCCAATTGAAGTAGCCATCGGCAAAATGCTACGCGAACGTAAAGTTACCCTCTCGATAGCTGAAAGTTGTACGGGCGGATATTTGTCGCATTTAATTACCAGCGTGCCAGGCTGCTCGGATTATTTTTTAGGCACCATGATTCCGTACGCGTATGAAGTAAAAATGCGGCAACTAGGTGTAAAACCAGAAGTGTTGGAAAAACATGGGGCTGTGAGCGAACCTACCATAGTGGAGATGGCCAACATTGTTCGTGCAAAATTCAACACCGACATTGGCGTGGCCACCAGCGGCATTGCAGGGCCGGGTGGCGCCACACCTGAGAAGCCCGTGGGATTGGTGTGGATTGCCTATTCCGACAAACACCAAACGGTAACCAAAAAACTGCAATTGTCGCAGGACCGCGCCATCAATATCAGGATGGCGAGTATGGCTGTTTTGAATTTGATTCGGATGAGCCTCCCGAAAATATAGGCAATTTTACCCAGTTGCTCTTAAATGAATAGGAAACGTTGAAGCCATAGCTGATCAATGGCAAATACCTGAGAGGTTAACTTTGGCATCTGGTGCCGGTTGCCCGGAGTTAATGTAAACCTGTTTAGTCACAACACCAGAGTCATAAATAGTAGAGAAAGGGATTACAACAGAAACATTTCCGTTAAGTTTCAAGTGCTTTCCAATTGGCACACTTGATCCCAACCCTAAAACAAAAATTTGTCTGGTTAAAAAAATCGTTGGTGAAGGTCGAAGTCGTTTGATTATTCTCTCTGAACAACACTTATCCTGTAGTGTTTTTAATTTCCAACGCGCTCGTACTTCACGAATTGAGGAGCAGTTCATAGAGAGAGTATTTTGTTTTGTCATGCAGGTCAATAGCAGGCCAGCGGTGGCGATTTCCACAGCTTATGGCAGGCAATGGAGTCGGAATTTTTTTGATCTTCAACCGCACGGTCTGTAGCGCATCGTAGACTTGTTTGATCAGACAGCCATTTTTGCGCGATCCAATTTTTGGTTTTATCTTAAAGCCATGAATAGCCGAGTATTGGTGTTGAATCAAGACTTTAGCCCACTTATGGTGTGCTCCCTCGAACGAGCCTTTATTTTGGTATACCTGAATAAGAGCGAAATGGTGCGCTCTGCCAACGGCCATAAGATTCACACAGTTACTCGCAGTTTTCCGTTGCCTTCAGTCATCCGTTTGAACCGATATGTTAATGCTCCATACAAAGGCGTGAACCTAACTCGCCAAAATATTTTTAGGCGTGATAACTCTGAGTGCCAGTACTGTGGCACCAAGAGAGATTTGACTTTAGATCACGTGGCACCCAGTTCACGCGGTGGATCGCATAGTTGGACTAATTTGGTAACTGCCTGCAAAAAATGCAATGCGAAGAAAGGAGACCAAACCCCCGAAGAGGCTGGTATGCAACTGAGGCGAAAACCTTACAAACCGAGTTATGCACTATTCCTGCGAGATGTAACTGGTGCGCACCACACTGAGTGGGTCGAGTTTTTGGTAGCAAAGTCTCCTTAAAAGGCCTGCCACATTCCATCAACTTTTGCGTTCTTTTCTATAGCCTTCGGCTTATCTAAGCAATCATTCAAAGAT
>JBJTHA010000186.1:0-3992 GCA_046094265.1 Cytophagales bacterium | reverse complement strand
ATCTTTGGCGACACTAAAACGCTTGCAAAGAAAGCGTATCCTGCTGGCCAACACGGAAAAGGCAAAAAACGTAAGCAATCTGAATATGCGGTTCAGCTGGCAGAGAAACAAAAAGCTCGTTTCATTTACGGTATTTTGGAGCGTCAGTTTGAAAACACCTTTATCAAGGCGTCTCGTAAAAAAGGCGTAACGGGTGAGGTGTTGTTACAGATGTTAGAGTCACGCTTGGACAACACCGTGTATCGTTTAGGTATTGCACCAACCCGCAGGGCCGCACGTCAATTAGTTGTGCACAAACACATTTTGGTAAATGGTGAAGTGGTGAATATACCTTCAGTTTTTTTACGGCCAGGCGATAAAGTAGCCGTTCGCGAGAAGTCGAAGTCACTTGAGGCAATCAATAATTCACTTTCCATTCAAGGAGCAAAAAAATATAATTGGTTGGAATGGGATATCAAAGAGATGGAAGGGAAAGTTATTAATTTGCCTCCACGCGAGGACATTCCTGAAAACATCAATGAGCAATTAATTGTCGAATTGTACTCTAAGTAATTCTAAACACACGTAACAAACTAGATATGTCAATATTAGCATTTCAAATGCCCGATAAAGTAGTGATGGAAAAGTCAGATGACTTCCATGGCTTCTTTACGTTTAAACCGTTGGAAAAAGGATACGGTGTAACCATTGGCAATGCATTGCGCAGAATTTTATTGTCGTCATTAGAAGGGTATGCAATCACTGGCATTAAAATCCCGGGTGTGCTGCATGAGTTTTCGACCATCGAAGGGGTAGTAGAGGATGTTGCGGAAATTATTTTGAATTTAAAGCAAGTACGTTTCCGCAAAGTAGGTGAAGGGAACGATAGCAAAGTGGTAGTTACTATTAAAAAGCAGAAGCAATTCAAAGCTGGCGATATCGCCAAGTTTACCTCTGGTTTTGAAATTTTGAATGCTGACCATGTGATTTGCAATCTTGATGAGTCCGCTCACTTCGAAATCGAATTGATGATCGAAAAGGGCAGGGGTTATTTACCAGCTGAGGAGAATAAGCCCAATGAGCAAGTGTTTGGCTTCATTCCGATCGATGCCATCTTCACTCCTATCAAAAACGTGAAGTACAGCGTGGAGAACACCCGCGTGGAGCAAAAGACCGACTACGAAAAACTGTTGATTGAAATTGAGACTGATGGCTCTATTCATCCTGAAAAGGCATTGGAAGGAGCGGCTTTCATATTGATTCAACATTTCCGTTTGTTCTCTGATAAATCCATTGAACTAGAAACCACTAAAGACAGTGAGGTTGAGCAAGTAGATGAAGAGATGTTGCACATGCGTAAGCTGTTGAAGACACCTTTGCACGATCTTGATTTATCCGTTCGTGCGTACAACTGTCTGAAAGCGGCTGATGTAAAAACACTTGGAGATTTAGTGAGATTGGATATTTCTGATATGATGAAATTTCGAAACTTTGGTAAGAAATCATTAGCCGAATTAGAGCAATTAGTTGCTGAAAAGAATTTGACCTTTGGCATGGATTTAGGAAAATATAAATTAGAAGAAGACTAATGAGACACGGTAAAAAAATAAACCACCTCGGCCGCAAGTCAGCACATCGCCATGCGCTGCTAAGTAATATGGCTAGTTCGCTGATTTTAAACAAACGCATCACCACTACTGTGGCGAAGGCAAAGGCTTTGAAAAGATATGTAGAACCTTTGTTAACCAAAGCAAAAGACGATACAACGCACTCGCGAAGAACAGTGTTTGCGTATTTGCAGAACAAAGAGTCAATAAAGACTTTGTTTGGTGAAATCGCAGGACGTATTGCGAATCGCCCTGGGGGTTACACACGCATCATTAAATTAGGCGATGTACGATTGGGTGATGCAGCCGATATGTGTTTCATGGAACTGGTGGACTTTAACGAGGTGTACAAGAAAGATGGAGCAGAGAAGAAAGCAAAAACACGCAGGAGCCGCAGCAAAAAGTCGGCTGAAGGGGCAGTTGAAGACACAAAAGTAGAAGGTGAGCCGAAGTAAATTGCTAAAAAAACCAAAAAAGCAGAATAGTGGTTTTTGCACCATAAAAGAAGGGATTGAACGAAAGTTCAATCCCTTTTTTTATGGTTTTTTACAACGTGTGCGGAAAGATTTAACCACTGTTTGCGCGCGTGTATCATTCCTAAAACTATTTTTGTTAACCTTAAATCAACCACACCTTGCAAGAAAAAGCTTACTTACTGCTGGAAGATGGCCTGCTCGTAGAGGGAAGAGCCATCGGCAAAAAAGGTACTTCCGGGGGAGAAATCTGTTTCAATACCGGTATGACGGGCTATCAAGAGATTTATACCGATCCATCCTACTACGGCCAAATCATTGTGAATACCACCGCCCACATTGGCAACTACGGCACACTTGATTCAGAGCAGGAATCAATTGCGCCAATGATCAAAGGCATTGTCATCAACGAGTTTTCAGACGACTTTAGCCGCAAGGCAGCGAAACAGAGTTTGCAACAATACTTGGAGAAAAATAATGTGGTGGGCATTGCCGATGTGGATACGCGCAAGCTGGTGCGCCACATTCGCAGCAAAGGGGCACAAAATGCCATTATCTCTTCTGAGTTGTCGCCAGAACAACTGAAAGCACAATTGAAGAAAGTACCCTCAATGGACGGACTGGAGCTTTCATCAATCGTGAGCACCCAAAAGCCATACTTTTTTGGTGATGCGAATGCACCCGTTAAAGTTGCAGCACTGGACGTTGGCATTAAAACAAATATTTTGAGAAGCTTGGCTGAGCGCGGTTGCTATGTGCAGGTGTTTCCCGCTAAAACATCTTTCGTGGAGATGAACAAATGGAATCCGGATGGTTATTTTATTTCTAACGGCCCTGGCGACCCTTCCGTAATGGACTATGCAGTGAAGACCGTGAAGGAAATTTTGGCTGCTGATAAACCAGTTTTTGGTATTTGCTTGGGGCATCAACTATTGGCTTTGGCCGCGGGTCTCACCACTTTTAAAATGCACCACGGACATCGCGGGCTGAACCACCCAGTGAAAAATTTAGTTACTGGCTTAGGAGAGATGACTTCACAAAACCACGGTTTTGCAGTGAAGAACGAAGGCTTGGACGCGCACCCCGAAATTGAAGTGACCCATGTTCATTTGAATGATGAAACCATTATGGGCATTCGGTTGAAAAACAAAAAAGCGTTTTCGGTACAATACCATCCCGAAGCTTCGCCAGGGCCGCATGACTCCCGATATTTATTTGATGAGTTTTTGAAAATGATTAAATAATTTGAAAATGAGTCAATTTGAAAATTTGAAAATGAAGTCAGCATTATTGGTTTGTTTTCTTTGTCTCATTTGCGCTTCCGCAATTGCGCAAGTCTCATTTGGTGTAAAAGGAGGGGTCAACTTTAATGAGATGGTTTACACACCCGTGCCTAAGGGTTTTTCAATCGACAACAATAGCGGAATTGGATTTCATTTAGGATTTTATAGCAGCTTAAAAATCGGTCAGAATTTTTTATTTATCCCAGAGTTGCAACTTTCTCAAAGGGGTGTTAGTGTTTCTTCAGGTGGATCAACCTCCAACTTTAATATCCACTATCTTGAGTTGCCTCTTTTATTTTCATATAGGCTAAAAAAACTAGGTCTTGACATAGGCCCTAACATTTCTTTTCGCATTTCCTCAAAAGTAGACGTCTACGAAGACTTTGATTTTGGATTGAATGGTGGTTTACGATTTGATTTAACAGAGAGATTTTTTTTGACAGGTAGATACTACTATGGACTAACTGACATTAGCACTATTGAATTTAGAGATCCATTTAATAATCTACTTACACGAACAGGTGAGAGGAGTCGGTCGGTTCAATTTGGCATTGGCTATAAAATAAAATGAAATTCAACTTAGTGCCCTCTTACCTTAGTGGCAGATAATCTTAAATCTCACATCTTAAATCTTAAATCTAATTATGAGT
>JBJTHA010000185.1:0-3814 GCA_046094265.1 Cytophagales bacterium | reverse complement strand
GAAGAGAATAGCCATAGTCGGTCCGATTCCCCGCGATCACATCATTACCCACACCGGTGATCAAATTCAAAAGTGGGGTTGTGTTACACATCCAGTCATTGCTCTTTCCGCCATGGCGGGAAAAAAAATTGAGATTGTGCCTGTGTCCCACATGCGCCAAGTCGATAAAGACAATGTAAAAGAGGTTTTTAAAGGCTACTCGGGCATTAACACCAAGCACCTTACCACTAAAAACGACCAAGGCGATATCATTAGCCTTCGGTTTGTGGATGTGAATAACCGCCTTGAGCGCCAAACGGGTTTTATGGATCCCATTTTGCCCGAAGACATGAAGAACCTGCTGGACTGCAAGGTATTTGTTTTCATTCCTATTAGTGATTACGAGATTTCACTCGATACACTCAAATTTTTGAAAAAGAAAAGCAAGGGCATTATCATTTTTGACGCCCATGGCCCTACTACAGCGTGTTTGTCCAATGGTGAGCGGCAACGCAAATTTTGGATTGACCGCGATCAATGGCTTCCTTACATAGATGTGTTGAAAATGAATTTGGAGGAAGCTCAAGCCTCGTGGTTTAAAAAAGAATATGAGTCAAACGATTTCGCGATTTCAGAAGACCCCGACCGCGATGAGTTAAGGAAGTTTGCTTTACATTGTTTGGCACAAGGCGTTAAGTGTGTTTGCATCACTGTCGACTCGCGCGGCTGCTTGGTATACCGTAAAGAGCGCGGTAAGTTCAAGGAAGATTTGGTGCCGGCCATCAAAGTAAGTCAAGTGGTTGACACAACGGGGTGTGGCGATTCTTTTGCCGGTGGTGTTGGCTTTGGGTTGCTACATAAACCAAATGACTATATCGGGGCTGCGAAATACGGCAATGCGTTGGGGGCACTTCGTACGCAGGGAAAGACGTTTTCGGTATTTAGATCGCAAGTAGAAACTGAGGAAATAATAAAACAAGGCTATATTCGCGGCTAAATTGGTAGTAGGTTATTCGTTGAAATTAACGAACAATCAAAAAACTACGCGTTAAAAAAATATGATACGAGCTGCAATCTTCGATTTAGATGGTGTAATTGTCGACACCGCACATTACCACTTTATTGCGTGGCAGCGATTGGCAAGTGAGTTAGGCATCAACTTTACAGAAGCGGACAACGAACGGTTAAAAGGAGTTAGCCGCATGCGCTCGTTAGAAATCATATTGGAAATAGGAGGGGTGGCACTTACAGAAGCGAAAAAGGAAGAACTGGCCACTAAGAAAAATGGCTGGTTTGTGGAATACATTGAGGCAATCAAACCACAAGAGGTATTTGCAGGTGTGCCGGACATGCTACAGATGCTGCGCCAGCAGGGTTACAAAATTGCATTGGCTTCGAGCAGCAAAAATGCAGAAACTGTGATTCGCTTGCTGCAAATCGGTCACTTGTTTGATGCGATTGTGGATGGTACCATGATTACCCATACCAAGCCCGACCCGGAGATATTTTTGTTGGCTGCAAAAAAAATAAATGAAGCCCCTGCGAATTGCGTGGTGTTTGAAGATGCCGAAGCGGGAGTTGAGGCCGCGCTGGCAGCAGGTATGAGGTGCGTGGGTGTTGGCTCACCTGAGCAATTGGGCAAAGCAAATTTTATTGTGGCGAAAACTGCGGAGTTTGATTTGGGAAAATTACGAGAACAGTAAGGCCAAAAATAGATTACTGTACGATAGCTCTAAGGTGCGACTTTTTTAATCGTTCGGCTAAGTTTTTTTTATTGCTCAAAATTCATGTTTTGAGTTTCGTCTATGATTTTGTCACGAATCCCCCACATCATGTCTATGGCATCAAAAGTCTTTTTTTTCTGCTTATTCTCCATCGCTAACTATTTCTTTTGATTTTCTTATCTCAATGGTTGGATAACCTAGTTCCAAATTAACGGAATTGGCCTTTTATTCTATCAAGATTAACAACGTGCTTAAAGTTCCAGCCTGCTAAGAAATCCACACGATAGAAGGTTGCCAGCGCAATATGTCGGCAGTTCTTCAGACTCGTCCGCCTAGTGCCAGCAATCACTAATCCATTTGCCTATTCCTCCAACCGTTACAGCATTTGGTTTTTTCACCAGCAACTAGCAACTTGGGATCACTATTCAGCAACCAGTAACTATCCAATGAAGAACTACATCAAGCATCACCCTTGGCAAATTGTTGAACAGGGCTTTGACCAGCACCTCAATCGTATTTCCGAAAGCTTGTTCAGCCTCGGCAATGGCCGCATGGGCCAGCGCGCCAACTTTGAAGAGAAATTTTCGGGCGATACCCACCAAGGCACCTATGTGGCCGGGGTCTATTACCCAGATAAAACGCGAGTAGGCTGGTGGAAAAATGGCTACCCCGAGTATTTTGCCAAAGTGCTGAACGCGCCCAGCTGGACGAGTATTGGTGTTAAAATAGGTAAACACGAACTGGATTTGGCCACCTGCAAAGTCAGTGACTTTAAGCGCGCGCTGGATATGAAGCGTGGCCTGTTGCACCGGTCGTTTATCGCCACCTTACCAGATGGAAAAAAAGTGCAGGTAGATGCACAACGGTTTTGCAGCATGGCCGATGGCGAGGTGGGTGCGATTCGCTACGCCATCACACCCGTTAATTTTTCGGCCTCGGCCGCCATCACGCTGTCGGTAGATGCCGATGTAGTGAACAAAGATTCCAACTATGATGAAAAGTTTTGGAACGAAGTATCGAAAGAAGCCAAAGCCGGCCTGGCGTTAGTCACTGCCGAAACCAAGAAGACTTTTTTTCATGTAGCCACTGCCATCACGTATTCCATTCAGGTGGCGGGTAAGGTAGTGAAGGGCAAAGTGAAAATTACCAAACGCGAAAAATATGCCGACAACGTAGTAACCATTTCTTTGAAAAAAGGAATGGAAACGGTGATTTACAAGTACGCTGCGGTGCTGTCATCTGAAAACCATCCGAAAAAGAAATTGGCCGAAAGCGCCAAGAAAAAACTAAAAGTTTCAGCCGACAAAGGTTTTCAAAAATTGCTGGACGCGCACGTGGCCGTGTGGGCAAATATTTGGTTGAAGTGCGACATCAGCATTGAGGGTGACGTGGCCGCGCAGCAGGGCATTCGTTTCAATATTTTTCAGTTGATGCAGACCTACACAGGCGATGATGCCCGCTTGAACATCGGCCCGAAAGGATTTACAGGAGAGAAATACGGTGGCAGTACGTACTGGGACACCGAAGCGTATTGTTTACCGTTTTATTTGGGTACATCAGACCCAAAGGTGGCGCGCAACTTATTGGTATATCGCTACAAGCACTTGCAGCGTGCCATTGAAAATGCAGGCAAGCTAGGCTTTACCAACGGTGCGGCTCTTTACCCGATGGTGACCATGAATGGCGAAGAATGCCACAACGAGTGGGAAATTACATTTGAAGAAATCCACCGCAACGGTGCCATTGCCTTTGCAATTTTTGACTACATCCGCTATACGGGCGATGAAGATTATTTGATTGAATATGGGCTTGAAGTACTGATTGGCATTTCTCGTTTTTGGTCGCAGCGCATCACGTTCTCTGCCGAGAAACAGCAGTATGTGATGCTGGGCGTGACGGGCCCGAATGAGTACGAGAACAACGTGAACAATAACTGGTACACCAGTTACATCGCGTGCTGGACATTGGAATACACACAGCATGCGCTGGAGTACGTCCGCAAAAAAGATACTGCGAAGGTGACCAAGCTGCTCGCAAAAATTAAGTTTAACGAATCGGTGGAGACCGCCCGCTGGAAGGACATTCGCACAAAAATGTATTTGGGCGAAGAC
>JBJTHA010000184.1:0-3413 GCA_046094265.1 Cytophagales bacterium | reverse complement strand
TGTCAGCCTTTTTAGTTTACCGTAACGTCTCCGTTATTTCGGCTCTTTGTTTTTCATTTCCTGCACTTCCGAGCGGATTGCCTGAGCGGCATTTTTTACATCTTGCATGCCCTTTCTCACGCGTGTACCAGCCGCACTGTTCTTTTTGTTGTAAAATTTATCGAAATCGGGTTCAAGTGAGGCAATAAGGGCTTTCAATTCTTCTAGTTTTTTCATTTTCGGTATGTTTTGGTTGTTTACAGTTTCTAAATACTTGGCTAAATTAACTAAATACGTTGAAAAACAATCAAAATCAGTGTTTTTTTGATTCGGTTCAAGAAAAGGGCTCGGTGCAGCAAAAAATGACTGTTCTCGAATCACACATAATTTTCAAAAAAGACGCTGTTTCAATATTTTTTTGGCTGAAATACGCTCGGTGAGCCTATTTGGTCACAGCTACTAACTCCTCTTTCCTGTAAAATCCATCGTCCAACTTGGTTTTAAGAGCTGAAAAAGCGATTAGGGTCTCTTGCACATCTGCCATGGTGTGTGCAGCCGTTGGGATGATACGGAACATGATTACATCTTTTGGCACTACGGGGTAAATCACTACCGAGCAGAAGATGCCATAATTTTCACGCAGGTCCATGCTCATATTGGCAGCTTCACCTACGCCACCTTTAAATAACACTGGGGTAGGGGGAGTCTGTGTTTTATTGATGGCAAAACCACGCTCCTGTAAGCCACTTTTGATAGCGGCCATAATTTTTTTAAGATTCTCGCGGTATTCTGGATGTTTTTTTAGCAATTCCAATCGCTTCATGCCGCCTAGTACCAGTGGCATCGGCAAACTCTTCGCATAAATTTGGGATCGCACCGAATAGCGCAAGAACTTTAACACTTTTTTATCACCGGCCACAAATGCGCCAATGCTGGCCATTGATTTGGCAAATGTGGAGAAATACAAATCGATTTGGTTTTGCACGCCTTGCTCTTCGCCCACACCGGCACCGGTTGCTCCCATCGTGCCAAATCCGTGGGCATCGTCTACAAACAGGCGGAAGTTGTATTTCTTTTTTAGCTCTACAATGTTTTTCAAATCGCCCATGTTGCCGCTCATGCCAAATACGCCTTCGGTAATTACCAAAATACCACCTCCAGTTTCATTGGCTAGTTTTGTGGCACGCTGCAATTGTTTTTCCAGGTTTTCGATGTTATTGTGTGGGTACACAAAGCGTTTGCCCATGTGTAAGCGAACGCCATCTATTATGCACGCATGCGACTCGGAGTCGTACACGATCACATCCTTTCTATCGACCAATGCATCAATCACTGATACCACACCTTGATAGCCGTAGTTGAGCAGCATGGCATCTTCCTTCTGCACAAACTCGGCCAATTGTTTTTCAAACTCCAAGTGGTGCACTGAGTTGCCTGACATCATGCGGGCACCCATGGGGTAAGCTAAGCCATATTTGGCAGTTGCATCGGCATCAGCCTGTCGCACTTCGGGGTGGTTGGCCAACCCGAGGTAATTGTTCAAACTCCAATTCAACACCTTTTTCCCGTTAAAAGTCATGTGTGGTCCAATCTCACCTTCCAACTTTGGAAAGAAAAAGTAATCATCGGGCAAGTGCGAATATTTGGCCAGCGGGCCTTCTTCCATGCGGAGTTTTTCAAATAAATCGGTCATGTTGCGGTAATCAGTTTATGTAATTGGCCGCAAAAATAGGAAAATGTGGGGAATTAGCCGCACCCGAAAAAGTGCGGAATAGCTGTAAATTTGAACACTCGTAACCAAATAGTTTTGAATGACTAAGATCAAAAAACTCCTTGTAGCTAACCGTGGCGAAATTGCGCTGCGCGTAATGCGCAGTGCTAAAGAAATGGGCATTCGCACGGTTGCCGTTTTCAGCGAGGTAGACCGCAACGCCATGCACGTTCGTTTTGCCGATGAAGCCTATTGCATCGGCCCACCACCCTCCTCAGAGTCGTACTTGCGGATGGAGAAAATCATTGATGTTGCCAAGAAGTCGGGCGCAGATGCCATCCACCCCGGTTATGGATTCCTTTCCGAAAATGAAGACTTTGCCGAACTGGTGCAAAAAGAAGGCTTGGTTTTTATCGGTCCCTCGGCCGATTCCATGCGATTGATGGGAAGCAAGCTGGCAGCGAAAGAAGCTGTTGCCAAATTTAACGTGCCCTTGGTGCCCGGTACTAGCACGCCCATAACTGACATTGGCGAAGCCAAAAGCATCGCGAAGAAAATTGGGTACCCTGTGCTCATTAAGGCAAGTGCTGGCGGGGGTGGAAAAGGGATGCGCGTGGTGGAAAATGAAAACGAATTTGAAAATCAAATGGAGCGCGCCATTAGCGAAGCCATGGCTGCCTTTGGTGATGGCTCGGTATTTATTGAAAAATATGTATTGAAACCGCGGCACATTGAGTTTCAGATTTTTGGCGACAAGCATGGCAACGTGGTGCATCTATTCGAGCGCGAATGTTCAATTCAGCGCAGGCACCAGAAGGTGGGGGAAGAGGCACCATCGGCAGTGCTTACTCCAGAGTTGAGGAAAAAAATGGGCGAAGCTGCTGTAAATGCTGCCAAAGCTGCCAATTATTACAATGCAGGCACCATCGAGTTTATTTACGATGAAGATGGCAGTTTTTATTTTTTGGAAATGAATACGCGCCTGCAAGTGGAGCACCCCGTAACAGAACTCATCACCGGCCTCGACTTGGTGAAGCTTCAAATCAAAATTGCAGAAGGTGAAAATTTGCGCTTTAAACAAGAGGATTTGCACATTCACGGACACGCGATTGAGTTGCGCGTTTGTGCTGAAGATCCAAGCAACAACTTCTTACCAGACATTGGCACGTTGCACACCTACAGGCGCCCGCAAGGGCATGGCGTGCGCGTAGACGATGGCTTTGAGGAAGGCATGAAGATACCCGTGCAATACGATCCATTGTTGGCAAAGTTGGTGGTGCACGCACAAACACGTGAGCTGGCGATGGACAAAATGATTCGGGCGATAGAAGACTACCAAATCAGTGGTGTCGAAACAACCTTGGGTTTTGGGAAATTTGTGATGCAACATCACGCTTTCCGTGAAGGGAATTTTAATACCAGATTTATCGAAAACTATTTTAAACCTGAGATGCTAAAAGAGCGGACTGAAGGGCCGGAAGAGCAACTGGCAGCGGCACTGGCACTGTTAGTGCAGCAAGAATCTAAGCCTCAGCCCGCGAGCGCCAGTTTGCCAACATCAGCCGTAAGTAAGTGGCGCAAAAATAGGGTTTGATGTATGGCTGAAATTAGACCCATTCGCGCGTGGAGGTATAATGCATCAGTGGTTGGCAACATGGATGAGCTCACCTCACCGCTGTTTGATGTGGTTTCGGACAAGCAGCGAAAATCGCTTTACCAAAAT
>JBJTHA010000183.1:0-3402 GCA_046094265.1 Cytophagales bacterium | reverse complement strand
GCAATGGATTGGTGACCCTAAAAAGATTCATACCTTCACCTACACCCCTGATGCAGGAAGGAGTGTGGCCGTTTTGGCGAATACACCGTCTGCTTATAATCAGGTATGGCATGCCCTCACCAGCAAAGAAAAAATTACGGGCGAGCAATTTGTGCGCTTGGCCTGCGACTGCATGAACAAGCCTTACAAGCTACAGGCGCTCCCAAAGTTTGGAGTGCGCTTGATTGGTTTGTTTATACCCGTGCTCAAAGAATTTGTTGAGATGATGTATCAATACGAGAATGACTACATTTTCGATAGCACCAAAATCGAAAAAGCATTCAATCTGGTGGCTACGGACTATAAAGCAGGGATAGCGGAAACGTTGAAATAAAAAAGCACCTTGACTTACTTAGTCAAGGTGCCCCTCATTCTTGCGTGCAATCTATTAGTTGCTAATCACCGTCTCTTTTAACTCCGTGATAAGCGCTGGCAAATTCTTTTCTTTAAAGGTCTTATTGTAATTGCTGATGTCTTTGTTGATGACTTCGTTCATCACATTTTTCTGCTTCGACCAATCGACTTGAATATCACCCAAGCGATCGCGCACCCCTTGTGTAACGCGCGGGTCGTGCGTATCGGCTGTGGAGCGAATTTGTAAGAACTCTGAGTTGAGTTTGTTTTGGAAGTTGATGACATCCTGAAAATTCTTCGAGCGTGGCTCAATCAACTCCTTCTCCCATTTCTCCAACTTCTTAATGATTTCCTTTCCGCTGTTGATCAACTCTTTTGAATTAGGGTCATTTTTCAACAGGTCATTGTATCCTTCAATTTGCTTTTTCACTTTGCGCATGTTGTTCACAGAGTTGTGAATGTCGCGCAAACCATCTTCTGCCTGCTGAATCACTTGTTGTTGTGCTGCCCAATCGGCCGCGGTCACGTTCACCAAGTTCGGATCGGCCACCAAGTCAAATTCTGTTTCAGACATTTCATTCTTAAACTTAATACGTGCTTTGTACCTGCCGGGCGCCACACGGTGCCCGCCTAAATCGCCATACACGTAAACGCCTGGTACATCGGGCAATGCTTCCGTTTTGTAGTCCCAACCAAAACGGTTCATGCCAGCCTCTGCAGGAATAACGGGTGATGGAGGCGCACCGCCCGGAAATGGTTTTACACTCTCGTCTTTTTTGTTGGAATACTTCCGAATCACATTCCCACTCATATCCAAAATTTCTAAGCTCACTTTGCTTGTATCGGCTTTTTCTTTCAGGTGGTAGGTTAATATCACACCGTTCATAGGATTTTGGCCCGTGCCTGGAGGCGTTACCATCCAATCAGGTGAAAAACTCGTGAGGCGGATGGTGGGCTTTGGTGCATAGATCTTTACCAAACCATTTAACTCACCTTTCGATTGTTGAATCGGGCTCAGGTCGTCCAAAATCCAGAACGCGCGACCGGCCGTAGAAGCAACCAAATCATTTTCGTGCATGATCAAATCTGTTACCGGAACGACTGGCAAATTCGATTGGAGTTTATTCCAGGTTGTTCCGCCATTGAACGAAACATAAAAACCGCGTTCCGCGCCAGCGTATAGAATATCTTTCACCTTTTTGTCTTCACGAATTACTTTGATGAAATCATCCGTCTCAATGCCATTGCCAATTTTCATCCACGTTTTTCCATAGTCTGTCGATTTGTAAGCCATGTTTGAATAATCGTTGAACTTATAGCGCGAAGCTGAAATGTACACCGTGCCTTTCTCATGCGGAGAAACCTCAATAGAGTGAATCATGCCCTCGGGCAAACCAGCAGGTGTAACGTTTTGCCAAGTCTTGCCTCCATCTTTGGTGAGATGCACCAATCCACAATCACTCCCGGTATAAATCACTCCTTTTTCATGTGGCGATTCAATGACGTAATAAATCGTGTTGTAGTTTTCACCACCGGCTCCCTCGTTGGTGATGGGCCCACCGCTGTAATCTTGTTTGGTGCTGTCGTTGCGCGTTAAGTCACCACTTATTTTTTCCCAGCTAATGCCACCATTGGTAGATTTGAACAACACGTTGGCGGCATGATACAATGTTTTGGAATCGTGTGGCGAGTTGACGAGGGGTGCATTCCAATTGAAGCGGTACTTCATTTTCTTGGGTGCATACGCCAAGTTAGTGGCAGGGTACTCCATCAGATCTTTCACTTCATCGGTGCGTGAATCCAATACATCTACCTGGCCTTGATAGCATCCGCCATAAAACAACTGAGGATTGTTGGGGTTGTCAAAGGCAATATAAGCACTTTCGCAACCGGGGCCGTTTACCCAATCTTTCACGGTAATGCCCATGCCGTTGGTACGGCTCTTAATCATCACCGAAGTGTTGTCTTGTTGGCCGCCATACACCCAATAAGGAAAGCGGTTATCCACATTCACGCGGTAAAATTGTGCCGTGGGTTGATTGTCCAGCATTGACCACGTTTTGCCAGAGTTGAACGTAATTTCTCCGCCACCATCATCCGCCAAAGCAATGTTGGTATTCTTCTTTGGATTAATCCATAGGTCGTGTGTATCGCCATGCCCAACGGTTACCACTTGAAAAGTTTTACCACCATCAATGGAGCGCGTCATGGGCGCATTTAACACATATACGATGTCTTCGTTGATGGGGTCAGCAAATACCTCCATGTAATACCATGAGCGTGCCGTGATGTTGTTGTCACTAGAAAGTTGTGTCCACTTTTTTCCACCGTCATCGCTGCGATATAAACCAGCTTTTGATTTTTCAGCTTCGATAATCGCATACACACGATTTGGATTTGCACGTGAAACCGATATGCCAATTTTGCCCATTTCTTTGGGCAAGCCTTCCATTATTTTACTCCACGTTTCTCCGCCATCGGTCGATTTCCAAATGGCTGAAGTTGGTCCGCTTTCCACTTTCCAAGGGTAGCGTCTGTGTGGCCAAGTGGCAGCATATAGAATCCGTGGGTTGGTCATGTCCATGCTCAAGCTACTGATGCCTGTGTTGTCATCTACAAACAAAGTCTTCTTCCAGGTTGCACCGCCATCAATTGATTTATAAACTCCACGGTCGGGACTCGCACCATGCACAGGGCCTTGTGCCGCCACTAACACTACATCTGAATTCATCGGATGCACCACCACATCTGAAATGTGCCGCGTTTTTTCCAACCCCATATTCTTCCATGATTTCCCGCCATCTGTGGATTTGTAAACACCGTCTCCATAAGAAGTCATCACACCGCGCACGGCATGTTCACCCGTGCCTACATAAATCACGTTGGGGTCGCTTTCGCTGATGGCGATATCACCCATCGAACCCACTTTGAAAAAGCCATCGGACACGTTTTTCCAAACGATGCCCGCATCTTCTGTCTTCCAAACACCACCTCCGGTGTAGCCGACAA
>JBJTHA010000182.1:0-2998 GCA_046094265.1 Cytophagales bacterium | reverse complement strand
AGCACGGAAAAATTATTTTCAGCCGCCAATTCTAAAGTGTATACACTAATCAGATTCTATACTATATCACTCTTACATAAGTTGCCTGACACCCCCAAGGTGTGTCTTGACGCTTACTACATTTTCAAATCAATCTATTTTCAAATTCTATTGTCTCACTAACTTACATCTTATATCTCACTTCTTATCTGGTATTTCCAAAATCACCTCGGCCACACCCGCCCCCGCAGGCACCATCGGAAAAACATTATCCTCTTTTTCCACCACCACTTCTAAAAAGTAAGAAGACTCTGACGCTAGCATTTTCTTCAACGCAATCTCCAGATCTTTTTGCTCCGTTACTTTGTCTGACTTAATATTGTATGCTTGTGCGATTTTCACGAAGTCTGGGTTGTGCATTTCAGTAAACGAGTAACGCTTGCCGTGAAACAACTGCTGCCACTGCCGCACCATGCCAAGGAAATTATTATTCAATACTAAAATTTTTACGGGGATGTTGTATTGCATGATGGTACCCAACTCCTGTATGGTCATCTGGTATCCACCATCGCCAATTACCGCTACTACCTGCTGGTTCGGCATGGCTACTTTCGCGCCCAGCGCTGCCGGCAGCGCAAAACCCATTGTGCCAGCGCCACCCGAAGTAATGCTCGTTCTCGGATTCTTGAATTGATAATACCGCGATGCGACCATTTGGTGTTGGCCCACATCTGTTACCACAGTAGCTTCACCGTTGGTTAATTGAGAAAGCATATAAATCACTTCCGCCATCTTTAAACTCGATGTGTTTTTGATTTCCTTTTCTACTACTTTTTCGTATTCCAATTGATTGAGCTCGCTAAAACTCATAATCCATTGCGGAAAAGAATTTTCTGAACACAACGTTGTAAGTACCTGTAAGGCCTCTTTTGCATCGGCATGCACGGCTACATCAGCCTTTATAATTTTATTGATCTCAGCTTTGTCGATGTCGATGTGTACAACCTTTGCCTGCTTGGCATACTTGCTTACGTTGCCTGTAACACGGTCATCAAAGCGCATGCCCACCGCAATCAACACATCGCACTCATTCGTATTTACGTTGGGGCCATAGTTGCCATGCATACCTAGGTAGCCAACGTAGTTAGGATGGTTGTTCGGAAATGATCCTAAGCCCAACAATGTGTTTGCTACGGGTATTCCAGTCTTATTTGAAAACGCGAGCAACTCTTTGCTGGCATCGGCCAACAGAACACCTTGCCCTGCCAAAATATAAGGCCGCTTCGCTTGGTTGATAAGTGATGCTGCCGCCTTGACCTGCGAAAGTTGTAAAACGGGTTTTGGTTTGTAGGTGCGCACGCCCGTACACGGTTCGTATTCAAACTCTTCAATCAGCTCATTCTGTGCATTTTTGGTAATGTCTACCAACACGGGGCCAGGCCTGCCACTGGCGGCAATATAAAATGCTCTTGCAATGGTGGGCGCAATGTCTTTTGCTTCTGTTACTTGTGCATTCCATTTGGTAACGGGCAATGTAGTATTAATTACGTCCGTCTCTTGAAATGCATCCGTACCTAACAAGTGAGCAAATACCTGACCTGTAATGCATACCAAAGGTGTTGAATCGATTTGCGCATCGGCCAAGCCCGTGACCAAATTTGTTGCCCCAGGGCCTGAAGTTGCAAACACTACGCCTACCTTGCCTGACACACGTGCATAACCTTGTGCCGCATGTATTGCACCTTGTTCGTGGCGCACCAGCAAGTGGGTTAATTTATCTGCATAATGATACAGTGCATCGTACACGGGCATGATAGCGCCACCCGGATAGCCAAAAATGTGTTTTACATTTTCTTGCACTAAGCATTGCAACAAAGCTTCTGAACCCGAAATTTTAATAGCAGGTTTTGCTACCAACTCTGCTTGCTTTTCTATCTTACTTGCCACCATTTTATTGTGCTTATTCTCTGACTTATCATTACGCTAGCCTACTGCCTACTAATTAATTTAATCTTCGTCCGTCACACATCCCTCTGCTGCCGTCTTCACTTGCTTTGCATATTTATACAATACCCCACTATTTACGCGCAATGGCATTGCTTTAAATTTGGATCGCCTAATGGCTAAAGTTTTTTCATCTACCAATAAATTGATTTGGTGTTTCTTCACATCAATCTCAATCCAATCTCCATCTTCTACCAATGCGAGCAAGCCGCCATCAAATGCTTCGGGGGTAATGTGGCCTATTACAAAACCGTGTGAGCCTCCACTGAATCTCCCATCGGTAATAAGGGCAACTGACTTGCCCAAACCCGAGCCCATGATTAAACTGGTGGGCTTTAACATTTCAGGCATGCCAGGAGCTCCTTTAGGCCCTACGTATCGAATTACCACCACATCACCTTCTTTGATGCGTCCCGATGAAATTCCATCGACTAGTTCAAACTCACCATTAAATACGCGAGCGGTTCCCTTAAAGCGTTCCCCTTCTTTGCCAGTAATTTTTGCTACTGATCCCTTCTCTGCCAAATTGCCGTAAAGGATTTGCAAGTGACCTGTTTTCTTAATTGGTTTTTCTATCGGCAGAATAATATCTTGCTTTTCAAAATCAAGGTCTTTTGCTTCGGCCACGTTTTCTGCAAGCGTTTTGCCGGTCACTGTTAGGCAAGTGCCATGCATCAAACCTCTTTGAATCAAATATTTAATCACGGATGGAACGCCACCGATTTTGTGCAGGGCTTCCATCAAATACTTTCCGCTCGGCTTCAAGTCGGCAATCAGTGGAGTCTTATCTGATATGCGCTGAAAATCTTCTTGCGCAATTTTTAACCCCACGCTCTTGGCCATAGCTATCAAATGCAGCACTGCATTAGTGGAACCTCCCAGTGCCATCACAATGGTGATAGCATTTTCAAATGCCTTGTGCGTCATAATGTCGCGTGGCTTTAGGTCTTGCTCCAAGCAAATGCGGATGGCTTTGCCTGCTTCTAAACACTCTTGTGATTTTTCTTTGCTTAGT
>JBJTHA010000181.1:0-6909 GCA_046094265.1 Cytophagales bacterium | reverse complement strand
CGGCTGATCATAGAGTGAACCTTCTCACCATTGGATTGTTATTCCATTCAAATATTCCCCAAAGTAGGTCACGGCTTTTTGGGTTCTTTTTATAACTTGAGCCGAATTTGAAGAGTATTTTTTAATTCATTGTAAATCATTTGTTTAGATAATTCTTATGAAAATCCTCGTTTGTATTTCGCACGTACCCGATACGACTTCTAAAATCAGTTTTGTTGATAACGGAACGAAGTTCGATACCAATGGCGTGCAGTTTATTATTGGCCCGTACGATGACTATGCCCTGGCACGTGCCATTGAGATAAAGGAAGCAAATGCGGGTACTACCGTAACGGTGTTAAACGTTGGCCCGGCTGAGACAGAGCCTACCATCCGCAAAGCGTTGGCGATCGGTGCTGATGATGCTATTCGCGTAAACGCAGAACCTACTGACTCACTTTTTGTGGCAACGCAAATTGCAGAGCATGCCAAAGGTTATGATTTGGTGTTGATGGGCCGTGAGTCTATCGACTATAATAGTGGAGTGGTGCACGCGATGGTGGGCGAAATGCTGGGCATACCATCTGTCTCACCTGTTATGAAATTGGATTTGGATGGCACCACCGTTAAAATGCAACGCGAGATTGAAGGAGGTAAAGAGTCAGTGGAAGCATCGCTGCCATTGGTGGCCGGCTGTCAAGAACCAATTGCTGAATGGAAAATACCCAACATGCGCGGCATCATGTCGGCACGCACCAAGCCACTGAAAGTAGTGGAGCCCAAGACCACGGAAGCATCGGTAAAAACGCAAAAGGTTGAACTGCCAGCGCCTAAAGGCGCAGTAAAAATGATTAGCGCAGATAATGTAGCCGAATTGGTTACGCGGTTGAAAACCGAAGCAAAGGTTCTTTAATTTATTGCTAAGATTAAGAAATCGAAAATTGTAAATTATAAATAAAGTAATGGCAACATTAGTTTTTGTAGAAGTATCAGACGGTAAAGTGAGAAAAACGTCTTTGGAAGCGTTGGCTTATGCCCACCAGATGGGCTCAGGGGTTACTGCAATCGTGATGGGCACTGTAAGTGCTAGCGAGCTTGAAACGCTTGGTAAATATGGTGCCCAGAAAGTACTACATGTAGCCGATGCGCGGTTGGACCACCCTGCTATTCAGGCGTATGCCACCGTACTTACGAAAGCCATGCAAGATGAAAATGCAGACGTGTTGGTGTTGGCCAATTCATCATTGGGTACACCTGCCGCTGCCAAGGTGGCAATTAAAATTAACGCAAGCTTTGCGTCAAACGTGGTGGAATTGCCAGCTCCAGGATTTGTAGTGAAGCGCAGCATTTACACCGGCAAAGCGTTTTCATTCGTTGAATTGAAAAATCAAAAGAAAGTTATTGCCATCAAGAAAAATGCAGCCGAAGCAAAAGAGGTAGGGGGCAGCGCGCAGATTGTTGCCTATTCAGTAGCCTTGAGCGATTCTGACTTCAATACCAAGATAACGGGAACAGAAAAGGCTACGGGCGATATACTCTTGCCTGAGGCTGAAATTGTGGTGTCGGGTGGGCGCGGTATGAAAGGCCCCGAGCACTGGGGCATTTTGGAAGAGTTGGCAAAAACGTTGCGCGCGGCAACGGGCTGTAGTAAACCTGTCTCAGATATGCACTGGCGGCCTCATCACGAGCACGTGGGGCAAACCGGTGTGAAGGTGGCGCCACAGCTGTATATTGCCATCGGTATTTCAGGAGCCATCCAGCACTTAGCAGGTGTTAATTCCAGCAAATGCATTGTGGTGATTAACAAAGATGCCGATGCACCATTCTTCAAAGCAGCTGATTACGGTATCGTAGGCGATGCCTTTGATGTAATTCCGAAATTGACAGAAGCTATCAAAGCAATGAAATAAGACCCAACACCCAAGTGGTGCACGCCAGTAACGGCTTGCCATTGGGGTGATTTTTTTTTGTACTTTTCAACTTTACTAGCAGTAAGTGAAGAAGATAAAACTAGAAATTCTTGGCCTCTCGTCCAGCCAATCTCAAACAGGCTCGTTTGCATTGGTGTTGGGCGAGGTGTCGGGGAATAGGCGTTTGCCAATTATCATTGGCATGTTTGAGGCGCAAGCGATCGCGATAGAAATCGAAAAAATCATCCCGAATCGCCCGATGACGCATGACCTTTTCAAGTCGTTTTCTAATGCGTTTCACTTTCATGTAGAGGAGATCATCATTTCAGATTTAAAGGAAGGGGTATTTTTTGCGAAAATTGTTTGTAGTGATGGGTTGAAGAAGACAGAGATTGATGCCCGACCGTCTGATGCAATTGCCATTGGGTTGCGATTTGATGCAACGATTTATACGTACGAAACAATTCTGGCAGAGGCGGGCATCGTGCTTACCGATCAGGAGGAAGAAGAGGAGAAAATAGAGACCAAACCTGAAAAGGCAAAAGTGAAGAAAGAGCCTTCAAAAAAGTCAGATGATTACAAAAACCTGAGTATCGATAAGCTTAAAGACTTGTTGAAGGAAGCGTTGGACAAAGAAGACTATGAGAAGGCTGCCAAGATTCGGGACGAGTTGGGCAAGCGTAATTAATGAAAAGTAGTAGCCAGCAACGAACAAACACTTCATGAACTATCTCCGCGCTGCCATTGGCCTTATCTTTATTGTTGGCATAGCCTACCTGCTCTCGGGCAACCGTAAAAAGATTGATTGGCGCCTGGTCGGCATCGGCATCTTATTCCAGTTGGTGATTGGGCTGGCCATTGCAAAAGTTGGTTTTGTGCGCGTGGTGTTTGAATTTATTAGCGACAAGTTTGTTACGTTTTTGGGTTTCGCCCGCGAGGGATCTGCATTTGTTTTTGGTTCATTAGCTTCAAATACATCTAACACAGGTTTCATTTTCGCTTTTCAGGCGTTGCCTACCGTTATCTTCTTTTCGGCTGTTACGGCTGGCTTATATTACCTCGGAATTCTACAAAAAATCGTTTTTGGTTTTGCGTGGTTAATGACCAAGGCCATGCGCCTGTCTGGTAGCGAGAGTTTATCAGCAGCGGCAAATATCTTTATGGGGCAAACCGAAGCACCATTGCTGGTGAAGCCATTCATCGCCAAAATGACCAACTCAGAGCTTTTTTGCTTAATGGTAGGGGGTATGGCAACACTTGCCGGCAGCGTGTTGGCGACTTACGTGGGGTTACTTGGGGGAAGCAGTCAAGAGGAGAAAACGCTGTTTACAACCTATCTTTTGTGTGCTTCCATCATGAATGCCCCCGCGGCAATTGTGTTGGCGAAGATATTCTATCCGCAAAGCGAACCCGAAAAGATTGATAGCGAGCTAAAAGTAAACAAAGAGCAGATTGGAGTAAACTTGATTGACGCGCTGGCGTCTGGTGCGGCAGATGGATTGAAATTGGCATTGAACATAGGCGGTATGTTGATTGCGTTTATTGCAATTATTTATGCCGTGAACTGGGTGCTTGTTGATTTTGTGGGTGCGATGACTGGCCTAAATGAGTTTGTGAAAACAAGCACCAACGGTGCGTTCAATGGCTTCTCACTTCAATACATTTTAGGCCAAGTGTTTCGGGTGTTTGCCTTTATGATGGGCGTGGATTGGCAGCAGACATTGGGCGTAGGTAGTTTGCTTGGCCAGAAAATGGTTATCAACGAGTTTGTGGCATATGTAGACCTTTCTAAAATGAAAGCCGCTGGACTGTTGGATGAAAAATCGATACGCATTGCCACATATGCGCTGTGCGGCTTTGCTAATTTCAGTTCTATCGCCATTCAAATAGGCGGCATAGGCGGTATGGCACCAGGCCGCCAAGGCGACCTTTCGCGCATGGGTTTGAAGGCAATGTTAGCGGCATCACTAGCTACGATGATGACGGCCACCATTTCGGGTGCGATATTCTAGCCGCACCGCAACCCGGGTCGTTCTGGATTTTTTCCCAAAATTCTGCTTCAAAATACTAGGCATTTCCTATCTTGAAAGCCTAAACCGAACTATGCAAAAGGCTTTATCCCTGCTGTTGATGCTAAGCGTTTTGGCCTGCAGCGCCCCAAAAGAAAAAATACCTGATACACCCGCTATGCCCGGCACTACCAAAAAAATGGTGGTCTATCAAATGATGACCCGCTTGTTTGCCAATACCAACACCACCAACAAATTTTATGGTTCTGTTGAAGACAACGGGGTCGGGAAGATGAACGATATTAACGATGCCGCTTTGAAGGGAATCAAGGGTTTGGGCGTTACCCATGTTTGGTATACCGGTATTATTGAGCATGCGTTGCTTACTGATTACTCCAAAAACGGAATTGCAATAGATGATGCTGGTGTAGTGAAAGGAAAGGCAGGCTCTCCCTACGCCATTAAAGACTATTATGATGTGAATCCGGATTTGGCCGTAGATGTTGCCAACCGAATGAAAGAATTTGAATCCTTGGTGGCTCGCACGCATGCACAAGAGTTGAAAGTGATAATCGACTTTGTTCCGAATCATGTTGCACGTGCTTACAAGTCTGATGCAAGGCCTGCTGGAGTGAAGGATTTGGGCGAAGGCGATGATATCACCGTGTCATTTAGACCGACAAATAATTTTTATTATTTGCCCGGACAAGATTTTGTTGCGCCCAAGCGACCGTACCAGCCCGAGGCACCAAAATCAGATGGCAAGTTTGTTGAGAATCCCGCCAAGGTAACAGGTAACAACCAGTTTACTGCTACCCCTAACTTGGGCGATTGGTTTGAAACGGTGAAATTGAACTATGGCGTGGATTACCAAAATGGTGAGAAGAAACATTTTGAGCCTGTACCCAACACATGGGAGAAGATGCGTGACATACTGGTCTACTGGGCAGATAAAAAGATAGACGGATTCCGTTGTGATATGGCAGAAATGGTGCCGGTGGAATTTTGGCAATGGGTAATTCCACAAGTAAAAAAAGTAAACCCGCAAATTGTTTTCATTGCAGAGATATACAACCCCACACAGTACAGAAATTACATCGATAATGGGCAATTTGATTTCCTGTACGATAAGGTGCAACTGTACGATACATTGAGGTTACTGGTGAACCAAAGGGCGCACAGCGATGGTATTCATAAAATTCAGGAGAGCTTGACAGGCATCAATTACAACATGCTGCATTTTTTAGAAAACCACGATGAGCAACGGTTTGCTTCTCCGTTTTTTGCAGGCGATGCGTGGAAAGCAGTTCCTGCCATGGTAGTGAGTGCGTGTATTGATGAAGGACCCATCATGATTTACTTCGGCCAAGAAGTTGGCGAGCCCGGTGCGAAGTCCGAGGGGTTCTCTGGCGATGATGGACGAACCACCATGTTCGATTATTGGGGTGTTCCCCAACACCAAAAGTGGGTGAACAACTTGCAATATGACGGTGGCCAGTTGAGCGATGAACAAAAGCAACTGCGGCAATTTTATGGTGACATTTTGACACTTGCTGCCAACAACCAAGCCATTGCCCAAGGCAAGTACGCAGACCTTACAGTATTTAACCGGCAGAAAGAGAACTTCTCGTCAATGGTGCATGTATTTGTGCGTTACCATGGCGAAGAAAAATTGATTATCGTTTCGAACTTTAATACCAAAACCGAAGGCGTTAAAATTCAAATCCCGGAAAGCCTGGAGCGAGACCTGGGCTTGAAGCACGGCACCGCGTATGTAGGTAGAGACTTACTGCGCAGTGGAGCGGAAATTGGAATCGATGCTAATTTGACCATGTCATTCGAGATTCCTGCCTTTAGTTCACTCATTTTAAAAGTAAAGTAATTCATGCAAGGTAAAAGACGCGTTATTATTGAGAATGTTCAACCGCTGGTAGATGGCGGTTTGTATCCTGCAAAGCGTACTGTCGGTGAAACGGTGCAAGTGTCAGCGTCCATTTTTGGCGATGGTCACGACCACCTCCGCGCCTCAGTACTGTTTAAAAAGAAAGGAGCAAGCCGATGGAATACAGTAGAGATGCGCCCCACCTTTAATGATGAATGGGCAGCGTCTTTTAAAGTGGAGGAAAAAGGAACATATGTCTTCACCATCGATGCGTGGGTAGATCATTTTGAAACTTGGTATGATGGATTCAAAAAGAAGGCAGCTGCGAAAGTAGATGTAAAAGTTGAGTTGATGGAAGGTGCTGCGTTCTTGCGCACCTTGGCCAACAACGGCCTCGCTAATCTGATGAATTTGGCCAGCAAACTTGAAAACACAGACAAACATGCCGAAGCTATTCAGGTGGTATTGAGCAGCGAGTTTGAGCAGATTGTCCATGACTATCCCTTGAAGGAAAACGAAACACGATATCCAAGAGAATTAGAGATCAGAGTAGAGCACAACAAGGCGAATTTCAGTGCGTGGTATGAGTTCTTTCCTCGCTCAAGTTCTTTGGAAGCAGGCAAGCACGGCACGTTTCAAGATTGCATTAAATTGCTACCACGGGTGGCCGCCATGGGTTTTGATGTGCTGTATTTTCCACCCATTCATCCAATCGGCAAAATCAACCGCAAAGGGCGCAACAACAATGTGCGCTCTGAGAAAGGTGAGCCTGGCTCGCCTTGGGCCATTGGCAGCGATGAAGGTGGGCACAAGTCTATCTTGCCTGCGCTGGGCACATTAGAAGATTTTAAAAAGCTGATTGCGGAAGCGAAAAAAATGGGCATTGATGTGGCCATGGACATCGCCTTTCAATGTGCACCCGATCATCCGTACGTAAAAGACCATCCAGATTGGTTCAAGCAGCGGCCCGATGGTTCAATCCAATACGCAGAAAATCCACCTAAGAAATACCAAGACATTTATCCTTTCAACTTTGAATCAGACGATTGGAAAAATCTGTGGGAAGAATTGAAGTCGGTATTTCTCTATTGGATTGAGCAAGGTGTAGACGTATTCAGAATCGATAATC
>JBJTHA010000180.1:0-5830 GCA_046094265.1 Cytophagales bacterium | reverse complement strand
AACGTATTGCTACCAAGTTGTAACCAACTATCCAAATGGAGCGAAGAGCTTTTCCCTAGAAGAATGTGGAACTTCCTTTGTAAGGAACATTCCCACCGCTACTGCCAATATTAGTTCGGCGGTCAGCGGATCGCAGGTTTCTTTAACTTGGGATCAAGATCCCCTCTTTACCCCAAAGGAGTACAATGTTTTCAAATCGGTTACACATGGCACGTTTTTCTTAGAGGGCAAAGCAACCGCAGCGCAGTTTATCGATGACCAATACGTGTCCAACCAAACGTGCTACAAAATAAACTATACAGACAAATGTGATAACGACAGTCCCCAGAGCATTGCGGCCTGTCCGCTAGTATTAACCAATTCACTTTCACCCGCCAATGAAGTAACACTTCGCTGGAGTGCATACGCGGGCTGGGCTTTAGGCGTTCAGAACTATCGAATTGAAAAGTTCACTGCAAACGGATCAATACTTACCACGTTTACTACTGTCAGCAATATACTTACCGACACCGAGGTCGATAATGTGAACCAAATCGTTTCGTATAAAGTCATAGCTATTGCAAACCAAGTTGGCATTACGCCCTCCACTTCCAATACTGTCGAGGTATATAAACCAGTGAACTTGTTTTTTCCAACGGCATTTACTCCCGATGGCAAAGGTCCCCCACAAAACGAAACGTTTTTTGTGGGCGGGCAGTTTATTTCAAAAATCGAACTCTCCATTTTTGATCGATGGGGTTCTTTGGTTTTTTACACAGACAAAAACGAAGCTTGGGATGGCACCCAGGCAGGCCAGTCAATGCCTATTGGCACCTACGTATGGAGAGCCACCGTAACAGATGTTTCCAACAGAACGAGCCAACATAATGGCACCGTAGTACTCATTCGCAAATAGTTTCTACTTTTCGAAAAGTATTTGCCGTTGTGTTACCTTTACCGCCTAAACTCGCTGCAACATGTTCGATATGATGAAGATGATGGGAAAAATGAAAGAAGTACAAACCCGTCTTCAAGAAGCGCAAAACAATCTCTCCACTATTTCAGCTTCGGGCGAAGCCGGTGGTGGAATGGTGAAAGCAACCGTTAACGGCAAAAAGCAGTTGGTTGCCATAGACATCGACCCCGCAATCTTAACCGCCAACGATAAAGTAATGGTGCAAGACTTGGTAGTAGCTGCCGTTCGTATTGCATCTGATAAGGCAGAGGTTCTGGCAAAGGAAGAACTCAAAAAAAGCACGGAGGGTCTGCTGCCCAATATACCGGGCGTGGATTTATCAAGCATGATGGGATGACAGAAGTTGCCATCGTTATTCTCAACTACAACGGCAGAAGATTCCTCGATCAGTTTCTCCCTTCGGTTATCGCCCACAGTGGTAGCGCCAGTATTGTTGTGGCGGACAACGGATCCACTGATGGCTCGGTGACGTTCTTGAAAGAACGATTTCCATTCGTTCAAATTATCGCCAGTGAAATGAACCGAGGCTTTTGTGGCGGTTACAACTTCGCTCTGCGGCAAGTACAAGCAACCTATTATGTGTTACTCAATTCTGATGTTGAAGTAACACCAGGATGGTTACACCCCATTATCGAGTTGTTTAAAACCAATCCTCGACTCGGGGCTGCGCAACCCAAGATTTTGTCTTACAGGAACAAAAGGTATTTTGAGTATGCCGGGGCGGGCGGAGGACTGATTGATGGACTGGGGTATCCATTTTGCCGAGGGAGAATTTTTAACTCTTTAGAGGAGGATCAGGGACAATATAATGACACCCGCCCAATTTTCTGGGCAACGGGGGCGTGTCACTTTGTGCGTGCGGATTTGTACCACCAATTAGGCGGCCTTGACGAAGATTATTTTGCTCACATGGAGGAGATAGATTTTTGCTGGCGCCTGCAACGGGCGGGTTATGAAGTGTACTACCAAGGCACCAGCACCGTGTACCACGTGGGCGGAGGCACCTTGTCATCTCTGAGCCCTAAAAAAACCTACTATAATTTTCGCAATTGCCTTAGCATGATAACCAAGCACATGCCTTGGACTGAACTTGTTTGGAAATTGCCCGTCCGCTTGATGCTCGACTGGGTAGCTGCATTAAAGTTTCTGGTTCAGCCTTCTCCAGCGGACGCTTGGGCAGTTGTTATGGCTCATTTTTATTTCTTCACACATGTACGTGCGGAATGGAGAAAAAGAAGCGTGTTGAACCAAACCATGCAAGGGTTTGATACAACCTTTCAACGATATCCGCATTTTATCGTAATCGATTATTTTTTGTTGAGAAATACGTTCTATACCAATCTTAGAAATCCCAGATAGTATTTCTCTTGCGAAGGTGTGCCCGCATATTTAGCACAAATGCCAGACTCAGGTATATGATGATGGGCGATCCTAACGTAAGGCAAGAAGCGTAAATAAAAAACAACCTAATAGAGGAGGTGGCAATACCCATTTTTTCTCCCAGCGTGGTGCAAACGCCAAATGCGTTGTTTTCGAAAAAATATTTTATTCGGTCTATTATAACCATATTTCGTTTTTTTTGCAGTTTATGCAGTATTTCTGCCATTTCGCTGCTCTTTTAATCTACCACGCAAATATAACCACTTCCGCAAGGCTTTAATCACCATACTTTCGTAAATTTTTGAGTATAATTGCGAAAAAATTGGCAGCCCACTACATTTGCCAATTGTTATAACCACGCGTAAAAACACAATATACAGCAAATGAGAAAACTAGTTTATTCACTCCTAATCATTGGATCGTTAGCTTTTAGCGGTTGCACGCTTCCGCAAATGATTAAAATGGCCAAACAGCAAAAGCTCGAAATCAAGCCAAATCCACTCGAAGTGCACAAAGACACAGTCAATTTTGATATGTCTGGTAATTTACCTGTGAAAATGTTGAAGAAAGGAACGTCTTACACCCTAAACACATTCTACAAGGCCGGTGAAAATGAAATCGCTTTGCCGCCCGTGCCATTAAAAGCAGATGATTACCCAAACGCAGGGAAAGAAGAACCAAAGATTTCGAAGTCATTTAGCTTTCCCTTTAAAGAGTCTTTGCAACGCGGAATTGTTCAGATTCAGGGTGTAGCCGCCAAAGGTACCAAGAGCAAAGCCACCGAGCGTTTGGATTATGCAACGGGTATCATTACCACCTCTAAACTTGTGCAAAATTCATACTATGCAGCGTTTGCAGGGCATGGATACAACAATCAAGAAGAGTTGATGCCAATTGTGATTCCTGATTTCAACTTCGAGCGAGGCAAATCTGTGTTGCGTACTGCGGAATTGAAGGCTGACAAAGGTAAGCAATTGGATGCCTACATTGCCGCGAAAAATGTAACCCGTACAGTTACCATCACAGGTACTCACTCACCCGAAGGCTTAGAGCGAATCAACAATAAACTTTCCGAGGAGCGCGCAACTGCTATTGAAAAGTTCTACAAAGCGCAAATGAAGAAATATGACTACCAAGGTATTGCCTCGGAAGTAAAATTTATTTTGAAACCTATTGTGGATGATTGGTCTGGATTTAAAACTGCATTGGCTTCTTACAATGGCATTAGCGCAGACGAGAAGGCCGCCTTTCTTAGTGTGGTAAACAATGGTAATTCGTTTGAAGAGCAAGAAAAGCAATTGAAGAAATTGCCGGGCTACAACAAAGTTTTTAAAGATGTGTATCCAGGATTGCGTGCGGCAAAAACAGAGATTTTGACGATTAAGCCAAAGAAGACTGATTCTGAAATGTCTGTGTTGGCAAAACAAATTATTACGGGCCAGGCGGTGTTGGATGCGCTGACTTTTGACGAATTGATGTATTCTGCCACGTTGACACCATCTTTGGAAGAGAAGACTGCAATCTATGAAGCGGCAACAAAAAAGGGCACTAACTGGAATGCACACAACAACTTGGGCGCAGCTTATCTGCAAGCCATAATTGAAAACCCCGCAAAAGCAGATTTGATTGAGAAGGCTTCATCTCAATTGGAACTGGCGGCCAAGCTCAACCCCACATCTGAAGTGCATGCAAACTTAGCCACTGTAGCCTTAATGAAAGGCAATCCTTATAAAGCATACAGCCACGCCCGTGCTGCGTTAAATGGTGCAAATAACGATATAACCCGAGGCGTAAACGGTGTAAAAGGTGCTTGCGAAATTTACATGGCCAAATATGGTGCAGCGGTAACTTCAACCTCCTCATCAGCCGATAATCACGTAAACTTATTCAACAAAGGCTTGGCACAGTTGCTCAACAAAGATTTTAGCAATGCCTCATCTTCATTTGCCGAGGCAACGCGTAAGAACTCAAATTATGCGATTGCCTACTACGGTGCAGCTGTAGCCGCAGCGCGCTCTGGCAGTGGCGATGCGGTGGTAAGCAATTTGGTGAACGCAGTAAAAATTGATGTAGGCTTAAAAGAAAAGGCGTTAACAGACTTAGAGTTTGCTAAGTTCAATACTTCTGACGCCTTTAGAAACGCATTGAAGTAATCGAATCGGAAGACTATCAAGAAAGACCCTGCCAACAGCGGGGTCTTTTTTGTTGGTGGCCTTCTATAAAAACAGGCTTTTAAAACTGCCTTTTCGGGCTTATTTTTACGACTTTAGTTCATTTTCCCAATTATGAGAGAAATCCAATTCAGAGAAGCCCTTCGCGAAGCCATGAGTGAAGAAATGCGCAGAGATCCGTCTGTATTTTTAATGGGCGAAGAAGTGGCAGAGTACAATGGTGCCTATAAGGTTAGCCAAGGGATGCTAGATGAATTTGGTTCGAAGCGCGTGATTGATACCCCTATCGCAGAGTTAGGTTTTGCAGGAATAGGAGTGGGAGCAGCGACCAACGGGTTGAGGCCAATTATCGAATTTATGACCTTCAACTTTTCGTTGGTGGCCATTGACCAAGTAATCAACTCCGCTGCAAAAATGTTGTCGATGTCGGGTGGGCAGTTTAATGTGCCTATTGTATTCCGCGGGCCTACGGGCAATGCGGGCATGCTAAGTTCGCAGCATTCGCAGAACTTCGAAAATTGGTTTGCTAACACACCTGGCTTGAAGGTAGTGGTGCCTTTCACCCCTTACGATGCAAAGGGTTTGTTGAAGACCTCCATACGCGACAATGACCCCGTGATTTTTATGGAGTCGGAGTTAATGTATGGCGACAAAGGGGAAGTGCCAGCGGAAGAATACTTGATTCCTATCGGTGTAGCCGATGTGAAACGTGCTGGAACGGATGTGACAATTGTCTCTTTCGGGAAGATTACGAAAGTAGCTTTGGCTGCTGCTGCTGAGTTGGAGAAAGAAGGCATCTCAGCTGAGGTGATTGATTTACGCACTGTGCGCCCCATCGATTATGTCACCGTAGTGGAGTCAGTGAAAAAGACCAACCGATTAGTGGTAGTAGAGGAAGCGTGGCCGTTGGCTGCCATCTCTTCTGAAATTGCCTACCATGTACAAAAACATGCCTTTGATTATTTGGATGCTCCCGTTCACCGCATCAATAGTTTAGATGTTCCTCTACCGTACGCGCCTACATTGATTGATGCAATCTTACCTAACGTAGCACGCACTGTAAAAGCGGTGAAAGCGGTGATGTATAGAGACTGATTATTCGCTAAAAGCGAAATGGAAGAGGAGACAACTCTTGCTTTATTAGATCATGTTTGATCACTTTTTTTTCAGATAATCTGCTAATTAGTCGTCCCTTAAAAAGCTGAAAGGTGTAAGATTGAAAGGAATATGGTGGGATTTGAGTTGATAAAATCTGCAAGAAAGCGGAGATTTATGTCGAAAAGCTTGCAGATATTTTATGGTACCCAAACAAGTTTCCCGGTCA
>JBJTHA010000179.1:0-6210 GCA_046094265.1 Cytophagales bacterium | reverse complement strand
GACCAAGAAGAGGTACACCGTGTTCTGGCGGAAGAATACCCAACTACCTCAACACTGTAAAATTCGGTACTGATTGTTGGCACAGCCTCTCTTCCGTATCGTTACTATCGAGGGATTTGCTTTTACTACTATCCCGCGACTCCTCTGAACTATTAATAGGTGCGCACGTCTATGTACCCAAAGCGGGTAGGGGCGATATTACCAACTCATTCGGTTTTTTCTCAATGCCCGTGTTGGTAGGCGACAGCGTGGTAATTAGCATGATTGGTTATCACCGTACTCACTATATTGTGCCAGATGCGGCATCTGATCAGCTTACCATATTGATTGAATTGACTCAGGATGTAACCATGCTGAATAGTGTGATTGTTGGTTTCCCTACAGAAGAATTATTTAAAGAAGCGGTGTTGGCCATGAACTTGCCTACGGACAATCGCGGCTTAGACCAAAAAGCCCTCAATGCCGAGTTACTCGCCCTAATGGCTCGTTCAGCTCCAATGGATGGCAACGCCAATTACAAGTACTACATCGATCAATGGTCGCAATCTGCTGGAAATAGCTTTAGACCTGTTTATAATCCTTTTTTGGATCCCCTCAACTGGGCGCGGTTTATCAAGGGCTTCTCCAACAAAAAGAAAAAGAAATAGCCGCAGTTTTGATAGGTTTTCTTATTATTGCGGCCTGATTTTGAATTTCAACAATCGAGGTGTAGCGCAGCCCGGTTAGCGCATCACGTTAGGGACGTGGAGGCCGGAGGTTCGAATCCTCTCACCTCGACAAAGCCTCAAGTAAAGTGAGGCTTTGTTTTTTATAAAGTCATCCTGTAACGCACTCATTTTGTCCATTTTTTGGGTGGCGTTTTCTGATGGCTGGCATTCAACCTAGTCAATACTTCAATGCTTCTGCATACGTCTTTAGTACGCGGGCGCGGGCAAAGGCGTGGTTAACAATGGGCTGTGGATACTGGCTTGTGCCAAAGTCAGGAACCCATTTTTTGATGTACTCTAATTTCGGATCGAACTTTTCGGTTTGCAACTCGGGGTTAAACACGCGGAAGTAAGGAGCGGCATCGCAGCCGCTGCTGGCCGCCCACTGCCAACCGCCATTGTTGGCCGCTAAATCAAAATCTAAAAGTTTTTTTGCAAAGTAGGCTTCGCCCCAGCGCCAATCGATAAGCAAATGCTTGGTAAGAAAACTGGCCGTAATCATGCGCACACTGTTGTGCATGAAGCCCGTGGCATTCAACTCGCGCATGCCGGCATCCACAATGGGGTAGCCGGTTTTGCCTTCGCACCACGCGGCAAATTCTGTTTCGTTGTTACGCCATACAATCTTATCGTATGCAGGTTTAAAAGCTTGCATAGCCACTTGCGGGAAGTGCCACAAAATCATGTGGTAGAAGTCGCGCCAAATCAATTCATTTAGCCACGTTTCATTTTTTTTTAAAGCAAGCTGCGCCAACTTGCGGATGCTCACGGTGCCAAAACGCAAGTGAACGCTCAATCTAGTGGTTCCGGCAATGGCCGGCAAATTCCGTTGCTTGTCGTATTGTTCTACAATGGATTGTTTCACCAATCGCTCGGGAAACGAAAAATTTACTTCTTGAAAACCGATGTCGAGCAGCGAGGGCAGGGAAAGGGCTTTTGTTTTCTGAAAATGGTCAAAATACTTTTCGGTGGGATAGCTCTTCAGCGTTTGCTCGTCCAATTTGCTTTTCCATTTCCGACTGTAAGGGGTAAACACGGTATAGGGCCTGCCATCGTCTTTGGTCACTTCGTTTTTTTCAAAAACCACTTGGTCTTTGAAGGTTTTAAAATCTACGCCTCTGCTTTCCAAAATGTCTTTTACCTGCGCATCGCGGGTGCGTGCGTAGGGTTCGTAATCGTGATTGGTGTAAACGGCCTTAGGGTGGAGTGCTTTAAAAATGTCGATAGGGTTGCCGTTTAGCACCAGCAACGAGCTGCCCATCTGAGCCAACTGCTGTTGCATCAGCACAAGCGATTGATGGATAAAGGCTACGCGCAAGTCGGCTTTGTCTGCGAGCTTGTGAAGTATCTCCGTGTCAAAAATAAAAATGGGTAACACACTCTCATTTTCTTTCAGCGCGTGAAACAAAGCGGCATTATCTTGAAGGCGTAAATCGCGCCTGAACCAAACGAGTGTTGTGCTTGTGGTGACCAGCTCGCTAAGCGGGTTTTTTCCGAAGGTCTTCAATTTCTTTCTCTAGTTTATCGATGGCCTCCATTTTTACTGCATAGAGTTTCAGGTCGCCCGAGCGCTGAACATGCATGGCTTCTTCCAAAAGCTTCTTGCGTTTGGTTTCCAATTGTTGGATGGGATCTTTTTTAAAAAATGAAATCATATAGATTATACTCACCGATTAAACACTATCGCCTAAAAAAAGTTATACCTCCTCGTGTGAATAGTAATTACATTTGAGGTAAGTAAGGGCATTGCTATCAGCACCACAGCACCCAACCAGCTTGAACAATACCGCCATAAATGCAACCAAGAAGAGCCCAGATGTGTGGGTCACAGATGTTTGTCCTTACTCAATTCCTGTTTGTAAAGCCGATGATGCCGATAGATTGCGAAGCCCGTGCCAAATAATGCAACTAGTAGTACATTGACACTAACGTAAATGGTTTGCAGGATTAAACTTTCAGTGTAAGTTTGAGGTAGAATTAATCATTAACAACTGTCAACTTTTTTGGGACGAGGCATGGTTACTTGTACACAATGGTGTAAAATGCCAGCCAAATCAAGAAAATCAGTACATAAGAAGTTGAAACAATCCACCAAGTTGCACTGCTTTGTTTGTGTGCTTTGATTGAAAAGTGCTTGACACCTTGCACAAGTGCCCAAGCATAAGCTACCTCAAATAGACCGATTGACTTCAATGGATAGTGGAAACGTGGCGGAACCGAGTGGTAGTCAAAAAAATTCATCAGCGAAAAAGGATAAAAAGCCTTGATGTCTAACAAGTTCGGGTCGGTTTGAACAAATAAAAACCACCCGATTTTTAGTACTTCGGGTACAATAAACACGAATTCGGCTGCTAGTGCCACACTCCAACATTGGGTATAGGTTATTCTGTAGCCAAACATAAAACAGCCTACCCAAATGACGAAACCGATCACTGTAAACTTCCACATATAAACAAATGGAATTGAAAAGAACTGTAGGGCACTGATGGCGCGTAGAATCATACCTTCTGGGCGATCTTGCAGAAATTCAAAAGCGGCAGTCTCATATTCGATAAACGACTTTTTGATGAACAGCAGCAATAGGCTTAAAAGACAAAGGATGACGAACGTCAGTTTTTTGTCCGCATCAAAGACCGAACTTTGGATTTCTTCGTGTTTCATAATCACAAAATTAACAGATGTGAGTAGCCGTTTCGCTCAAACCGAAATTTTTAAGACTTTCGCGTGATGCAAGTACCTTTTTATCCCTTGGAACTGGTTCAGCGACCCATCCGCGGTGAAATTGACCGGGCTATTGCCAGGGTTTTGGATGAGGGAAACTTCGTTTTGGGAGAGCAAGTGAAACTGTTTGAAAAAGAGTTTGCCGATTTTGTAGGAGTGAAGCATTGCATTACTGTTGGAAATGGCTTAGATGCGTTGACCATTGCATTGAAAGCGAAGGGAATTGGACTGGGAGATGAGGTACTTGTTCCGTCACACACCTGCCAAGCAACATGGCTTTCGGTGGTACGCACAGGAGCGAAGCCCGTGGGCGTTGAGGTAAACGGATTCTTAATTGACCCAACAAAAATTGAATCTTTCATCACAAAAAGATCGAAGGCTATAATGCCTGTGCATTTGTACGGCTACCCGTGCCATATGGGTGAGATACAAGCTGTGGCCGATCGTTATGGCTTAACGATCATCGAAGATTTTGCTCAGGCGCAGGGCGCATGTTGGAACGGTAAGCAGGTTGGTAGCTTGGGCGATGTAAACGGTACAAGTTTTTATCCAACCAAAAATTTGGGTGCCCTTGGTGACGGTGGTGCAATTACTACAAATGTTGATGAAGTGGCGGCTTTTGCCCGCAGTTACCGAAATTATGGTTCGCTGGAAAAAGACATCCACGTGAAGTTAGGGATGAATTCGCGATTGGATGAGGTGCAGGCAGCGGTACTTCGGGTAAAACTAAAATACCTAACTGCTTGGAATGAGCATCGGACAAAACTGGCAGAACTCTATTTTTCCGATTTGCAGAGTATTGGTGAGGTGGTGTTACCACCCATACCAACTTTTTTAAGTAAACCGGTTTTTCACCAATTCGTTGTTCAAACTAAAGAGCGAGATAGTCTTCGTGATTTTCTCAGCAAAGCAGGAATTGGTACGGCTATTCACTACCCTACTACGGTTTATTTGCAGCAGGCGTATTCTTTGATGGATTACATAGAGGGCAGTTTCCCATTGGCCGAGTGTCTAAGTAAGTGCGTGTTGAGTTTACCTATTTGGCCAAACATGCCAGAACAACAGGCCGAGTGGGTAGCAGAAAGGATTAAAGAGTTTTTTAATAGATGATGACGAACGTGAGGAAGGTATCCAACCAAACTCCGGCTTTCTCCGGCTGGTTAATTGTGCTCGCATTAGTGTTTTGGCAGAAGGAAGCATGGACACAGGCAAAAAAAGACACTACCATTATATTGATATCCGACATTTCTGTTCAATTGGAGGCAGCACAAGCGCTAAACGATTTATATGACTTCAAATTTCAAAAGGCTGAAATGCAGATGCGTTGGTTCAAACAAAAGTACACGTGGCATCCGCTGCCGTATTTTATGCTTGGGCTAAGCGAGTGGTGGAAGATTATGCCAAATACCAAAGAGACTAAGTACGATGGTAAATTCCTGGCCTACATGGACAGTGCCATCATGGTGGCCGAGAACCTCTACAAAAAACACCCAGAGTACAAAGTTGAGGCATCGTTTTTTCTGGCGGCATCGCATGGATTTAAAGGCAGGTTATATTCAGACGAGGAGCGAAAAAACTGGCGCAAAGCTGCTGTTCAGGGAAAGCTGGCTCTTGGCTATTTAGAGGAGTGCCGCGGCAAGGAGTACTTAAGTCCAGAGCTTCAATTTGGCGATGCCCTTTACAACTATTTTTCGGTATGGGTGCCAGAAAACTATCCGGCATTGAAGCCCGTGCTATGGCTCTTCCGCAAAGGCGATAAACAACTTGGTTTGAAACAACTGCGCGAGGTTTCTTACAACGCGTTCTACACACGTACGGAAGCCATGGTGTGGTATATGCGCATTATGAACAATTATGAAAATGACCAACCAAAGGCGCATCAAGTAGCAGAATATCTCTTTCAAACATATCCTAATAATCCATACTTCCATCGCTATTATGCGCGAATGCTGTATTCTCGCGGTATGTATTCCGAGTTGGAGGTTCAGTCAAAAAAAATTCTAAATCTTATTGATAGTGCCAAGTTCGGGTATGAAGCAACCAGCGGCAGGTATGCAGCTTTCTTTTTGGGTCAGATGTATGATTTTCAACGAAATTGGGAGGAAGCAAAAAAGTATTACGTTTTGAGTACACGGTATGCAGAGCAAATCGAGGCCACAGAATCGGGCTATTACTTATATTCGTTGATTGCGTTGGGTGAGATTAACGAACGCCAAGGCAACAAAATGGAAGCTAAAAAGTACTTTACCTTTGTGAAAAAAAAAGCCAAACGCAAAGAGGAGGCATATAAAGATGCCAAGCGAAGGCTGAAGAAACTCGACAATAAAGATTGAGGTATGGAGTTGAGGGATCTTTTGGTTACACCGATTGTTTTCGTTTTTGTATTGGTTATCGGCTACTTGTTACGGCAATACTTTACCGATGCATTAAACCGAAGGTACTTTTTGCCCGCGCTTGCACTTAAAATGTTTGGTGCGGTGGTACTTGGTCTCATTTACCAATTCTATTATCCAGGCGGGGATACTTTTAACTACCATACTCACGGTAGCAGACATATTTGGAATGCCTTCATAGATTCGCCTTTAGCAGGATTTAAACTTTTGTTGAATGATGACACAACCGATCCGGAATTGTATCGCTATGCCAGCCGGATTCTTTTTCTTAAAGACTCTAGTTCTTTTTTTGTTGTTCGCATTGCCGCGGTTTTTGACTTGTTTACCGCCAGCAGTTATGCCGCTACTGCAATCTTGTTTTCTGTTTTCAGTTTTGTTGGCAGTTGGAT